>JBKQMU010000320.1:0-88615 GCA_052146555.1 Isosphaeraceae bacterium | reverse complement strand
GCGTGAGCCCTCCATGGCAACGGTGGTGAAATCCAGTACGCCCGAATTTCACCAGGGGAGAGCTTCCCACGCCAGCTCAACTGTCAACTAGCTCACCCGCCCACGAGCCCGAAATGAGACGGTCCCGTGGACGACCTCGCCATTGCCGATGTAAACCCCGAGGTGAAACGCCGTTCCAAAATAAACGGCGTAAAGCTCGCCCGTTTCGGGACTGGGCATCACGGCTTCATAGAGCAGGGAAGCGTCTGATCTAAGGGCACGCAACGAGATCCAGCAAAGCACGCCTCCGAAGCTGAGGAGCTTGAGGCCAACAAAGAGCCCGGCCCAGCGCAGCGGCTGGTCGACCAGTCCCAGCAAGATCACCAGGCTGATGCAGAGCGTGAGCAGTCCGGTGGCCACTAGCAGCCTTCGGCTCTGCGCAGTCGGAGACCGCAGGGCCATGCCGAAGAGGACCAGTCCCTCGAGCAGAAAGAGCAGTCCAAAGGCGATCACAATCACATTGAGCGTTGCGCCCTTGTGGCCCAAGAGGAGCAGCCCCATGGCGACGTCGATGGCGACTTGCGCCAGGATCGACGGCCAGCCGCGCTCCCGGACGTTGACAGACCGACGGCCCAGCAGTAACTGAACCGCCTTGCAGGCCCCTGAAAAGAGCAGAAGTGCGCCGGTCAGCCGGACGACCGAACCGAACAATGACCTCGGTAGCGCCACGGCCAGCGTCCCCAGGATCAGGCAGCCCACGCCAACGGCCAGCAAGATGCCCCGGCGGAGGCCAAACTGCTCCTCGATTCGGCGCTCAAGCTCCGTGACGGGGTCATCTTATTCATGGTCGAATCGTCTTGGTTCAGGTGGCCGCTGCGGTTTGGGTTTGGCGGTCGGCTACGACAGGAACTGGAGAATCGCCTCGATGACTCGCCCTCGCTCGCGGTCGAGCGCCAGCAGGTGATCCGATTGTGACAGGCTGACGAGCGTCTTGTCGCGGGAGCCGAGCGTCTTGTAAAGCCAGTCAGCGCAATGAGGCTCAACCACTGTATCGAGCTGGCCCTGGAGGATGAGCGTCGGCGTGGTGATCCCCGGCACCAGGGGCATGACCGTGTCGATGAGCTCAAGCGCGCTGGAGGCCGCGTGCAGACTGAAGGTTGCGAATCGGTCAGCGCAGGCGGCCCAGTCCCGCATTTGCGGGTCACGTACAGCCGGCGGCCGGCGAGGCAGGTCGGGAATCAACCGCGCCAGATGCCGAAGGTAGGCCACGGGCCGCAGCGGTAGCATCCGGGTGTAGCGAATCGCCAGAAATGGGGCCAGGAGAACCTGCCGCGCTACCGGCCGCCGGGTACACAACTCCAGTGCCAGCGTTGCTCCCGTGGAGAAGCCGATGACCGCCACGGAAGCGCCCTTGCGCGCCAGTTTGTCGAAGGAGGCAAGCGCCGCTGCGGCCCAGTCTTTCCAGTTCGAGGCCGGCATCTTCGGACCTGGGCCCTCGTGTCCGGGCAGCAGTGGCGCCTCGATGTCAAAACCCGCGCCGCGGAGTGCCGCTGTTACCGGCTCCAGCTCGTATGGCCCCCCTCCCAGACCGTGCAGCATCAGACACGACAGACCGAGCGAAGCCGTCCGGTCGCCGGCTCTTGTGGTCTCGTTCTTGGATCGGTCGTCGATCATCACAAGATGCGGTCTCCCCATTGGACCATCGCACGTGCGCCCTGACTTCTGGCGGGCAAACGGCTTGGCTCAGCGCAGCCAAGAAATTCGGAAATCAAAAGTATAACATTCTCCTCATGCTCTGGCAAGCCGGCCCAAGCAGGTGCGAACGTCTTACGTCAGCCAGCCCTTGTCGCGATCGCGCATCTCGGCCTTTTTCGGCCGAATTCGTCAACTCCGCGCCCGACTCCCAGGCCAGCCTCGTTGCTAGCCAAAAAGTCGGAATTTGGCAGACGATCGCGACGCGCAGCGGAGGAGAGATCGCGACCGCAAACGCTTAATGATTCCTGCCGGCAGAATTGATTATTTGCGCTTGACTCGCGTCGGTCTTGAGAATGGCTCGTGCGCCAAACGATTCGACGGCATCAAGATCCGCCCATCATTTTTAGGTACTCGGCGATCGGGCCCAGGGCAAGCGCCGGAAGGAAGCTGAGGGCGCCGATCAGGAGGACGGTTCCCAGCACCAAAGCGCCAAAGGTGAGGGTGTCGCTGGGCAGCGTGCCGACCGTCTCCTCCTTCCGGCCCTGGCGCGCCAGCCGGCCCGCCAGGCAAAGCGCCAGAGCCGCCAGGACATAGCGCCCGGCGATCATGGCCACGATCGTGGTGAGGTTGTAGAAGACGGAATTCGCGCTCAGCCCCGCCATGCTCTGGCCGTTGTTGGCCATGCACGAGGCATAGGCGAAGATGATCTCCGTGAAGCCGCGACTGCCGGCATTGGTCACCAGGCCCGCTCGACCCGCCGTCGAGGCGACGGCCCAGCTTGCCAGCGGCAACACGACCAGGGGAGTGACCAGAGCATAAAAGGCCACCAGCTTCGCTTCGCCGGGTCCGATGGTTTTCCCCAGGTATTGCGGTGATCGGCCTACCATCAGCCCCCCCAGAAACACGGCCACAAGCGCGATCATGACGAGGCTGTAAAGCCCGGTGCCCAGGCCACCGAAGACGAGCTCGCCTAATAGCATGTTCACGAGCAAGACGAGTACGCCGATGGGATGGTAGGAGCCGTGCATCGAGTTGTACGAGCCGGTCGCGCCATTCGACGTGACCACCGCGGCCAGCACCGAACCGCCGATGCCGAAACGTATCTCCTTGCCCTCCATGTTGCCACCCTCGACACCCAGGCCAGCCAAGGCTGCCGGGAGGGCGCGCTCGGCCCGATCGCAGACCGCCAGTCCAGCGACGAACAGGACCACCATGACGCCCAGCAACAACCAGCCGGATCGAGGGCGCCCGACCATCTGACCGAACAGGACGGGCAGCGACGCGGGGATGGCCGCGATGGCCAGCAGCCCCAGGAAATTGGCCAGCGGCGTCGGATTCTCGTAAGGATGCGCCCCGTTGGCATTGAAGAAACCGCCGCCGTTGGTGCCCAGGTTCTTGATGGGCTCCAGCACCGCAACCGGCCCCTGCGCGATCGTCTGAACCGTGCCGCCGAGAGTCTGCGCCTGGACGTACGGCGAGAAGTTCAGAGGCACTCCCTGTCCGATGAGCACAAGTCCCAGAATCCACGACAGAGGTAGGAGCACCCACAAGAGCCCGCGAACCAGGTCGACCCAGAAGTTGCCCAGGGCAGCCGAGTTCTTGCGGGCAAATCCGCGGATAAATGCAATGCCGACGGCCAGGCCGGCCGCGCCGGCCAGAAAGTTCTGAGTCACCAGCCCCAGGACCTGCGTGAGATACTGCAGGGTCGTCTCGCCGGCGTAGGCTTGCCAGGTGGTCGTCGTGGAGAAGCTCACGGCGGTGTTGGCTGCGAGATCCGCGGACAGAGGCGTTGTCAGATAGCGCGCATCGGGGCCGCCCGGCAGCCACCGCTGCAGCGCCAAGATCAAGAAGAGAAAAATAGTCCCCACTGCGCTGAAAATCAAAAAACAGATGAGATAAAGTCCGGCGCTCATTTCCTGATCGGGATCGATACCCAGCCAGCCGTAGATCAACCGTTCAATGGGCAAGAGCACGCGATCCAGCGGGGTGGGCCCTCTCTGGAAGACTCGTCGTAGATACACTGCCAGCGGCCAGGCCAGAAGGATGAGGATGGTAAGGAAAACCGCGTATTCCAGGAAACGCATGCGATCGGATGCTCCCATGATCGTGCTTACTCCCCCCCCTGCTCGAGCGCGAGATTGAGCTCCAGCACCGAGACTCGCGGGCAGCCGAGAAAGCCAAGCTGTCGGCCAAACGTGTGCCGGGCGACGAGACTTCGAAGTCGGTCTTCGGTCAGCCCCCGCTCGCGGGCGACCCTGGCAACCTGGAGTGCCGCGTTCTCGGGGCTGATATGCGGGTCCAGACCGCTTCCGCTACGCGTGACCGCATCCAGCGGAATCACCGCATCCGGCGGCAGACCGTTACGGAGGCGATAGTCCCTGACCAGTTGGCGAATGCCAGCGAAGGACTCGTCAGCCGCCGTCGTCGGGTCGTCGGCGGACCCGGAAACGAGTTTCGGGTTGGCCGGACCGAGGTTGGTACCGCCGGATGCAAGGCCGTCGTAACCGTCGCCGGCCGCCGAGGGCCGCGGGTGGAAGTAGCCCGGTTGCGAGCACGTCTGGCCGATCAGCCGAGACCCGACGACGACACCGCGGCGGACCAAGAGGCTGCCTCCCGCCTGTTGCGGAAAAAGCAACCAGCCCGCCACCGCCAGCGCGGCGGGGAAGACTAGACCGGTCAGAATCGACAGAATCAGGACCGAAAGGATGGCCGGCCGGAGTTGCCGCGCGATGCTGGCAGCAACGGCCGGCTCCGAAATCGCGGCCTCGGTTGCCTCAGGAGGCACGGCCTGACTCATCGGATGAGCAGGGCCGTCTTGTTGGTTTTCGTCTCGATCGCACGCGTCCTGGGGTTTTCCCAAGATCATCTCCCTTCCGAATTCCGGCTTCATCACCGGAGGTTCAAGGTTCCCCGGACCTGGCCGCCGCGCCCCGCGATGCGACACTCGAGGTAATTAGGCGCGATCGGCTGCGACATGACGCCGACTCGGCAAGCAGACTCTAGCAAATCACGATCCAAGAGCACCATGCCTCGCGTTAACCAGTCTGCCTCCATGACTTGTTTTCGAACTGCCAATGACTCTAGGACGAACTCGCCGCAATGGTCTCGTGCAGCCTGCAATTCAAGGCTCTCATCCTGCACGATCTCTCGCGGCCGACGCCGCCGCCATGGACGAAGCCCATCGAGAAGGTGACAGGAAGTCACCAGCCGATTGAAACTCACCAACGTTCTGATAAATTAGATCATCACTCTCTTGCTCTCTCCGGCATGAGGGTTTTGTATGCAAGGACGGCGGCACTTCGTGGCCGGAGAGGCCAGCGAGCGGCCGGGCGTTCTTCTCCAATGACTGACAATGCTCCTTGGCTTTCGACCGGCTGGTGCCCAGGTGGTGCGATTCGTCGCGAGCGAACCTACCGGCCGGCGCGGATGTTAAGCGCCGACACAGTTAACTCACGCTTTCAGCAAGCTCGAAGACAGAGGTGGCCCTGGTGGCAAGTCCTTGGCTCTGGCTGAGTCTGGTGATGGTCGTCGTGTCCGCGGTCGAGCTTTGCCTGGCAGCACCCGTCTGCCGGCACTACGGCTTTGCGAGCGATGCGCAGGACCTTGCCGGCTCGGAGTGGCGGGCTCCCCGTCGTGCCCCTTTCTGGTTGCAACGGGGGGGCCATTGGCTTGCCAGGGCAAGCTGCTGGCCCGGTCTCGCCAGATTGGTTCGCGTTTCTTTACGCTTGCATTTCCTACACGGTGATTCGTTCACCTGCGATGATCGGACAGGTTGCCGGAACGTTGCCTCTCTGATGTCGCTGTGGCCCATCCTGTGGGGTTCTCACGTCCTCCGGATGGGCGTGTGAGAGACTGAGCCGGCGTTGGTTGCTGGCATGCGCGCCTGCTCTTGCCGCGGCTCCCGTCTTCGTGGGGCTGGCGGAAATTTCTCGCTCGACTGTCTCTTACCACGGCCGTGCCCCAGCCCTTGTGGGATCAACCACCTGGCCAGCGCGCCCTCCTGGAGCGTGCAAGGCAAAGAAAGCCTGAGTTGGAAAGGCCGGGGCGGCGACGTGGGCGAACCGTTCTTCGGGGGCTTGGCCGGGCTGATCGTGGGCATGCTCGGAGGACTTACGGCAACCTATGTACTGGGCCGGCTTCGCTCCCAGACAGCCCACCATCTGGCCAACCAGATTCTCTGGAGTGCTGAACGCGAGGCCCAGGCCATCCGCATGGAAGCGGAACTCCAGTGCAGGGAAGATGGCCTGAAGCGCAAAGAAGAGCTCGAACGGGAACTGGAAGAAGCCCGCAAGGAGATCCGCGAGGAGGAGAGGAGGATGGCTAAACGTAGCGACCTACTGGACCAGAAACTCGAGCTGATCGGCAAGAAAGATCGCGAGTTCGAGTCGATCCAGAAATATCTCACCGAGCAGCAGGAGGAGCTTCAAAAGCGACAGCAGGAACTCAGGCAAACGCAAACGGAGCAGCGCGAGCTGTTGCAGAAGATCGCCAGGCTGACCCCTGACGAGGCCCGCTCGATGTTGCTTTCGCGCCTCGAGGAAGAACTGCGCGGCGAGGTCGGGATGCTCGTCATGAGGCACGAAGCGGCGGTGCGGGAGAGCTGCGCGCAGCGAGCCCGGGAAGTGCTGACGACGACGATCCAGCGGTTTGCCGCCGCGCACACCGCCGAGATCACCGTCAGCACGGTTGATATTTCCAACGACGAGATGAAAGGGCGGATCATCGGCCGCGAAGGCCGCAACATCCGGGCCTTCGAGAAGGCAACCGGCGTGGACGTCATCGTCGACGATACGCCGGGCGTCGTGGTTGTCACGGGGTTCGACAGCGTCCGTCGCGAGATCGCCAAGATCGCCCTTGAGAAGCTGATCCAGGACGGTCGCATCCACCCATCGAGAATCGAGGAAGTCGTCAAGGAAACCCAGGATGAGATGGAGCAGCACATCCGCAAGCTGGGCCAGGAAGCCGCTCAAGAAGCCGATGTGGTTGGCCTGCACGAGAAGCTGCTAGACTACTTGGGACGGCTCAAGTTCCGCACGAGCTACTCCCAGAATGTGCTGCGGCACTCGGTCGAGGTCTCATTCTTGACCGGAATGATGGCCGAGGAGATCGGCCTTTCCGGACCGCTAGGACGACGGTGCGGACTCTTGCACGATATTGGCAAGGCGGCCGATCATGAGATGGAGGGGGGACATCCGGCCGTCGGCGCTGAGCTGGCCAAGCGCTACGGCGAGGGCCCCGAGGTCGTGCACGCCGCGCTGGGACATCACGACGATCTTCGCGTTGATTACCCCTATACCGTGTTGGTCGCCGCGGCCGACGCCATCAGTGCCAGCCGGCCCGGCGCGCGGCGCGAAACCTTGGAGAAATACGTGCGGCGGCTCGAGGAGCTCGAGTCTCTGGCTCTGTCGTTTCCGGGAGTGGAGCATGCTTACGCCATCCAGGCGGGACGAGAAGTCCGGGTGCTGGTCAATAGCCAGATGCTCGATGACGCCGGTTCGGCGGCGCTCTGCCGCGAGGTCGCGCGGGCGATCCAGACCCAGTTGAGCTATCCGGGCGAGGTGAAGGTCACCGTTCTGAGGGAGACCCGCGCGGTCGAGTTTGCCCGATGAGCCAGGGCGGCGGGCTGCTAGCGGACTCGACCGGCTCTCCTCCACACAGAGAGCGAGCCGTGCATGCCACTGAAGATCTTGTTCGTCGGCGATGTCGTCGGGTCGCCGGGCCGGAAGATCGTTTGCCAGGCCTTGCCGAGGGTAGTTCCTCGCTGGGGGATCGGCCTGGTCGTCTGCAATGCCGAGAACGCCGCCGGGGGCTCGGGACTCACGCTGCGCTGCTTCGAAGAGTTGACGGAAGCCGGCGTCGACGTCATGACCATGGGCGACCACGTCTACCGCAAGGACGAAATCTTCCAGGTTTTCGAGCGCTCAGACCGGGCCCTCCGGCCGGCCAATTTCCCGCGCGACGCGCCCGGGCCGGAGCTGGCCGTCGTCCAGGCCCGCGACGGCACCCCGGCCGCCGTCTTCACCGTGCTCGGACGCACCTACATGCGGCCCGTCGATTGCCCTTTCCACGCGTCTGACCGTGTCCTCGAACGCATCGGCGGCATGACAAAGGTCATCGTTGTCGACATCCACGCCGAAGCCACCAGCGACAAGCAGCTTTTGGGACGTTATCTCGACGGTCGAGTGTCGCTGGCGCTCGGCACCCATACGCATGTCGTTACGGCCGACGAGCAGATTTTGAAAGGGGGAACCGCGTACCAATCGGATGTCGGCATGACCGGTCCGCACGACTCGATCATCGGCCGCCGCTACGATCGAGTGCTCGGCACGACCTTGACGTTCGTGCCTAATTACTTCGACGTGGCGACCGGTGATCCTCGCCTCAGCGCGACTCTTGTCACGGTTGACTCCCGGACCGGAAAGGCTCTGGCGATTCAGCGGGTCAGCATCAACCAGGAGGAAGCCCGCCGACTGCTCACCGAACCGGCCGAGGAAGCACATGAATGAGGCTCGATAACCCCTCTCTCACCAGAAGCCGCTGGAGACGATCGAGCCCGCGGCTAATCCCCTGCTCCACAGCCCGCGGATCTTCAAAACGCCCTTGCTCCAGGAAATGCCAGCTCAGCCAGTGCATGGCGATGAGCACGTCCGCCACGGCTTCGAGGCCTTCCATGAGAGCAACTTCGTCGGGACGCAAGGGACGGATCTTTTCGTAGGACTCGAGTGCAAGGGCGCGGAGCGGACGGTCGGCAGCGAGCCACTCGCCACTCAGCCGCGCCAGGTCGGCGGCCACGCACTCGATTCCCATCGCCCCGAAATCGATCATGCCGGAGAGCCGGTCGCCCTCGAAGAGGAAATGCTCGGGGCGGGCGTCACGCAAACAGGGTTGCAGTGGAACGATCTGGTGCGCCAGAGAGCCGAATCGCTCGAGCAGGCAGCCGATGGCAGGCTCCGCCATCACCAGCCAGCGCCGGCCCTCGGCCACGTGGGCAGCATCGGCGGGTTGAGTGCCCAGCGCGGCGGCCAGGCGATCGAGTCCGTTCAACTGAACCGCTTTAAGCTCCTTGATCCGGCTGTCGAAGCCGGGGCTATTACCAGCACGCGTTTGCCTCGATAGCCGCACCGCAAACCGTGCCAGCGCCGCATAGACCGTGATGACATGCTTTTTCGCAGGCGGCTGACCGAGGTCGGGTACGCCGGGCATCCACGGTTCAAGTTGCCAAGAACGCCCGTTTTGACGCAGCAGCGTCTGATTCGCCAGGGTCGAGATTGGCATTGCGATCGGCAACGCTGGGTCCGCGGCTTGCCGAAGCCAAGCGTGCATCGTCTCGAGTTCAGCGTGACCGGGCCCATGAGCTGGCCAGGCTCGCAGCGCAAGCTCGCCGATCAATGCCCGGAACCGCCAGATGGTCGCACCACTATGGCCGCCTGCGTTACCCAGCCTCTGAATCTCGGAAAGCGGCTGGGCCCACGAAGGAAAATATGAGAGCACAAGACGATGCGTCTGGTCCATCATGAGGCGCGGCTCGCGGATAGGGGCAGGCTGCTCAGCCGGCAACCATCCTGGGGTAGGCCGTCCCGACCGGCTGCGTAACCTCACTGCGGGACCTGGCCTGAAGATCGAGAAGGGCGTGGAGAAACCGGCGTGAGACCTCGGCCTGGACGTTCTTGTCGCCCGCCTGCTCGGGCTTAAAATCGCTCAGATCGATGGGCGGCCCGAAAGTCACGACGGCCGCCGAGGGGGTAATCAGGGACTTGCCAATTTGGTTTGTGGCCGGCGTGCCCCGGATGTAGGCCGGGAAGACCGGGGCGCCTGATCGAACCGCGATGAACGCCGCGCCGGGACGGATTTCACCAATTTCGCGTCCTGAAAGCGGCGTGATTCGCCCTTCAGGGAAAATCGGCACGACTCGCCCTTCCGCCAATGCCCCCAGCGCCCGGCGCGTAGCGTGAACGTCGCGACCGTCACGGTTGACGGGAATACAATGCACCAGCTTGCAAAACCAATGAATGCTTGGCCATTCATAATATTCGCGGGCGATCATGAATCCAAGCACGCGTCGACAGCCTGCTTGAAGGATCAGGTGATCAATCCCGCATGTATGGTTGGCGATAAGAATTGCCGGGCCATGTTCGGGCAAAGGCGCCCAGCCGTTTGTCTTCAGCCGATAAAAAAGCGCACAGTACGAGATGATGACTTTATGCATGGGGCGTAGCGCGCCCGAAATCTCGGGACGATCCTGTGCTTCCCGCTTGCGCATCCATGAATTCAGGAGAATGCCAGGCAGCGCCAGTAGGAGGACCGACTGAACAAGGAGGACCCAGCCATTCATCAGCAGTTCGGATATCCAGAAGGAAGAGCATGATCTCAGAATATGGCGGCGGAAAAGAGGGCTTCCTCGCATCTCTTTTGATTCTCTTCCCGAGGGGTTCGTCGATCAATGGAGTGACGGGATAGGCAGTCCGGAGGTGGAATCTGGACGAATTCTCCGTCCCTTGCGAAGGGCGCTTTGTTATCAGGCGGCCGACCTCAGCTCGCGCCCCAAAATTGTAGTCAAGTCAGAGACGCGTTTCATCTTGGGAATCTCATCGAGATCGATGGCCACGAGATAGCGGTCCTCGATCAGCATGATGACGCGCACCAGGTCCAGTGAATCAAGTGCAAGCTCTTCGAGCAGTAGCGACCCAGGAGTGATGTCCAGTTGTTTCGACTTGGCGGAGACCGTGTGGATCAGGCCGACGACCACCTGGAAAAGTTCGCAGGAAGTGTCCGATCGTTTGAGCGTGTTGGTCATGGACTGCCTCGATAACTTGCGGGAACAAGTCTGCCCTGCCCTGGTTGCCACGGTCTCTGGCCTGGATCTGAGAGGAAATCTGAAAGATGGTCGGGTCCACCCGTGGCAAAAGGAGGGCCCGCGATGCAAACGTTGCCGGACTCGAAAGCGGTCCGAAACTTCAAAATCATCCTCGGTCGATCGGCGCGCAGAACTTGAAGCTTTTTTCCAAGATTGTCAATAACGGCTGGCGCAAACGGTCGTGCGGATGAGAGCAGCCGGGCCGTCGCGAGGACTCCAGGTGGCTTTGGTTCGCCAACAGCGACACAATTACAAGAGCACCAGATCGATTTTCCGATGAGAAAACCCAAAAGTGCGTTGATGGAGGAAGGGGCGACCACTAGAATAGGCGGCCGTGCAGGTATGGCAAGCCATCCATTGCACTGGTGCCGTGCCGTGCAGCCCCGGGGATGACACCCGTGGCTTCTTCCGATTTCAGATGCGCTTGCTCGTCTGAGCCTTTCCAAAGGAGCAACATTGTGACTAAGACGTTGGGATTCAAAGCGTGGGCGATCTTTGCAAGCATGGGTCTATGCGTGGCAATGGTCAGCGGCTGCAATCCCGAAGAGCCCGCCAAGCCGGTCACCCCCGCCCCGGCGCCCAAGGCGACGACGCCGGCCAAGCCCGCAGATGCCAAGGCTGCTCCTCCGGCCATGGCGCCGAAGGCCGCAGAAGAGCACAAGTAAGACCGGCTCACCACGGTTGACCGTGGCGCGTAAAGGCGCGATGCCACGCGCACGTTTCCGGTTTTGCCAGCGAGGCCGCTTCCCTCTCAGGACGCGGCCTCGTTCGCTGCGCTGGAAAGTGACACAACCGTGTCCTGCGCGATCAACCACTCATGCACTTGACTGGACGACCGAATTGCACAGCATTCCGATGCCGCTAATCGATATCCGTACGATGTCGCCTTCGCGAAGGTGGAAATCGTCGGGAGGAACGATGCCAGTTCCGGTGAGCAGGACGTGGCATTCCGCCGCTTGAAAACTTGATCAGTCGCATGCGACGGCCTTCCCTATGGGTTAGCATCGAGCTTGACATTACGCTTGGCTCACGCCGGCCTCTGGCCGGAGTGGCAGGATAGCCGGTCGGCTTTCGGTGCTGTCACCTGCCCACCACGATCAAGCCGGCCGTTGTAGGAGGATAAGATGCTCCAGCGAATCTTCGTCGTCGGCCATGGCGCAGTCACGTGCCTGGGCCGGGACATGGACGCGACCTGGGAGGGCCTGATCTCAGGCCGATCCGGAATTCGCCTCCGTCCCGAGCTGGCGCCGGACGCGTTTCTCGAAAACATCGCCGGGATGATCGAGAATCTGGAGCCTGATGCCGGCACAGGCGATCGAACGCTCTCGAAACTTTCGGCTCGGTTCCTGCTTTTGGCCATGAAATCGGCCAGGGAAGCCTGGATTGACGCGGGCCTCGACCGCATTGCCGGCCGGTTCGAGCCTGATCGGGTCGCGCTAATGGTCGGATCGGCGTTCGGAGGGATGGATTTCCTCGAAGCGCAGCAAGCGCGAATGCGCCGGCGGGCCGATCTAGCCGTCAGCCCTTTCCTCATCCCCGGCCTGCTGATCAACCAGGCCGCCGGGCAGATTGCTCAGCATCTCCATGTTCATGGGCCATGCGTGGCGCCCTCGAACGCATGCGCGACGGGCGGGCATGCCATTGTCTTGGGGTCTATGGCACTGAAGGCAGGCGATGCGGACATTGCTCTCTGCGGCGCTGCCGAGAGTTCATTCACTCCCGCGGTCGTCAACGGGTTCGCGACGATGAAGGCGCTGTTTCAGAAAAAGCCGGGTGATCGCTGCGAGAACGACCCCGCGCAAGCGAGCCGGCCATTTAGCATCGACCGCGCCGGCTTTGTGATGGCCGAGGGTGCGGCCATGCTCGTGCTGGCGACGGAAGCCGCGACCCTCCGGCTGGGACTGAAGCCGCAGGCCGAGCTCTTGGGCTATTGCCTGAATACCGACGGCTACCACATGGCCATGCCCAGTCCGGAGCGGATCGTCAAGTGCCTTCGCGGCGCTCTGCGGAATGCCAGCCTGGAACCGGAGGCGATCGATTACTACAACGCCCACGGAACCAGCACGCCGCTCAATGATGAAGTCGAGACTCAGGTCATCAAGACAGTCTTTGGAAACCGTGCCAGCCGGCTGCCGATCAGCTCCATCAAGGGAGCGCTGGGGCACGGACTGGGAGCGGCCGCGGCCATCGAGGCGGCCGCGTGCGTTCGGGCAATCCGCGACCAGATCATCCCACCAACCATCAATTATTTGCCCGACCCAGAGCTCAACCTTGACTACGTTCCCGACCGGGCCCGTCCCGCCAGACTTGCCAGGGTGATAAGTTCATCCTTCGGTTTCGGAGGCACCAACAACGTCCTCATCTTCGGCGATGGCCGTATCTAGCCTCGCGCTCAAGCGCAATCGGGCAGACGTGTGAGAAACGGCGGTTTTGAGGTTGCCAGCCTTGCCAACGGATGCCAAACTCTCGACGACTGGCTGGCTGGCCTAACCCAGGAGCAAAATCCGATAGTGTTCAGGATAGCCTTGCCCTAACTTGGCTTGCCGGCACGGATCGATCGCGACCCAGCGGACCGGTCGGTCAACTCCATGGATGGAGGATGGTCGATGGAACGACGCGGGCTCAATATCCGCAAAGGTCTTCTCAAAGGGGTTTTGCCGTTTATCCGCTGGCTGCCGCTACCGACGGCTTCGGGGCTCCTGACCGGATTTGGCCGGCTCGAGTACCGGCTTCACAAGTCTCTGCGCAAGGTTTTTGACGACGCCGTCCGCCAGGCAAGCCAGAGGCTTGGCTGCGACTGGGACGTTCCGTCGATCAGCCAGGAGCTCGCGGGGAACCAGATTCTCTGGCGAGCGCGGGACATGCTCCTTGACGGTGTCTCCGACGCGCGTGCCTTGCCCATGTTCCGGATCACGGGCAGAGAGCATCTGGACGCGGCCCTGTCCCAGGGTAAAGGCTGCATGGTGCTTACCAGCCACTTCGGAGCGCATATGCTCCCGGCTCACTGGCTGTATCGCCAGAACTATCCGCTGCGACTGTACATGGAACGACCGCGAAACGTCTCGCGGTTCATGGCCGAGCAGTTCGCCTCGGCGGGTCCGCTGAGCCAGGACAAGCTTTTCATCTCGCGCAAGGGAGACTCCAAGGACGCAGCCAGCTCGATCCTTCGCGCCTCGAGAGTTCTCAGGGCCGGAATGTTGCTGTTCTTGGCCGGCGATGTCCGCTGGTCGGGACAGATGACCGAGTCGGCCAGCTTCCTCGGTCGGACGCTGAGGTTCTCGACCACCTGGATCATGCTGGCCGCCATGACCGGGGCGCCTGTGGTCATTGTCTATTGCCGCATCGGCCCGGATCGCCGCTACGACATCGATTTTCTGCCCCCGTTTACCGTCCCGGCGGACGTTGAGGCGAGCGGCCAGACCGGCAAGTGGGTTCAGCACTTCCTGAATGTTCTCGAAGACCAGATCCGTCGGCATCCCACCAACAGCAATGATTATCTGTTCTGGCGCGAAAGCGACGAACAGGCGGCGTGAGAACGGGCACAAACATCCAAAGGCGGGAATTGCGGCGGCCTTGATCTGCAGGGTGACGCGCCATCTGGACTCCGCTTTTTGCTATAGTCATTTTGAATCCGGTGCCGAGGTCCCCACGCCAGGTAAGCGCCGTCTGAATTGCGACGTGTCGGCGGCCATTCTCTCGCAGGCACTCGGGCTGGCTCATCGCTGCGGACCCCGAGCCAGAGGGATGTGTCCTTGAGCCCGAGGAGGCTTCCCGGTGACGACGATTTCCGCATCCGGCTTGATTGCTCAGAGTCGCCGGCCGACGGTTGGGCCGGGTGCCTGGCGACCCGGCGCAGCACCACGAGGAATGCATGCAAACCGAACTTGACAGAAGAGCCGGGGTTGTTAGAGTACCGCGCGAACCTCGGGAACCCTGCCTCCTGAACCCGCTTCCGCGACCGTCGACGCTGCGGATTCCGCTGAGCAAGGCCGCCGCACGAACGAGCGCTCCCTCGATCACCAACCTCATGCGGACGGCCCTCGAGAATCCCGGTATCATCTCGCTGGCGGCCGGGTTCGTGGACCAGCAGTCGCTGCCGGTGGAGGTTTCAGCCCGGTCAGTTTCGGCCATGCTTGCCGATGGCGTGGAGGCTCGCAGGTCGCTCCAGTACGGAACGACGATCGGTGATCTTGGGCTCCGCTCGCGCTTGATCGAGCGGCTGGAACGGACTGACGGCGTCAAGGAAGGAGCGTACCGCGAGGCAATCGATCGCACGGTCGTGACTACCGGCTCGGCCCAGCTCATTTACCTGATCTGCGAGGCCTTGCTCGACCCCGGCGATATCGTCCTCGTGGAGGCGCCCACGTATTTTGTGTTTCTCGGGCCGGTGGAGACCCGAGGCGCCCGGGCGGTCCGGGTGCCGATCGACGAGAAAGGGCTGCGAGTCGACGCCCTGGACCAGACGTTCACCCGACTCCAGGCCGACGGAGAACTCGACCGAGTCAAGCTCATCTACACCATTCCCGAGCACGCCAACCCGACCGGGATCAGCCTGGCGCGGGAGCGGCGCGGGCCGATCCTCGAGCTGGCGCGAAAATGGTCGATGGCGGCGAGAGGGCGCATCTTGGTGCTCGAAGACGCCGCCTACCATGGTCTCTCGTACGGCGTGCAAGAGCCGCCGAGCCTCTGGAGCCTGGATACCGACTGCGAGACGGTGATTCTTGCCCGCACGTTCAGCAAAACCTTCAGTCCCGGAGTCAAGATTGGCTACGGGGTCTTGCCCAGGGGACTGCTTGATCCGATCTTGAAATTGAAAGGAAATCACGATTTCGGCTCGGCGAACTTCAACCAGCAACTGCTGGAACGGGCACTTGCCAGCGGCGACTACGATCGTCATGTGGCCAAGTTGCGCGAACTCTACGGGACGAAGCGAGAGGTTTTCACTCAGGCGCTTAAGCGACATTTCGCCCCGATCGGGCCGGGCGTCACCTGGACCGAGCCCAAGGGAGGGCTGTTCGTCTGGATGACCGTTCCTGAGGCGCTCGATACGGGCTTCGACGGACCGCTCTTTCCACGCTGCCTCAAGGAGGGGGTTCTGTACGTGCCAGGAGAATTCGCCTTCGCACCGGAGCCGGCTCCGGTTCCCAGGAACCATCTTCGGCTAACCTTCGGCGTGCCGTCGGAGGCTGAGCTTGAGGAAGGCGCCCGGCGGCTGGCACGGGCCGTTCACGCTGCTCTGGACGGGACAGGTTAATGTCCGTGGCCAGACTTGGGGGGTGAGCCGAATTTACCGGCGCGATCCACTCCGCCAGCACGAGAGCCGGCCTCGGCCGTTGTCTTCGGGGCGGTTGACCTGCGGCATGGAAGCAATTCAGGGAGGCCGTCGTCGTGAAAATCTTGCAGCGGTACGTCTCCGGAGAGGTGCTTCGCGCCTTCGTGTTGGCACTTCTGACGATGACCATCATCTTCGTGCTGTTCATGGTCGCCGCCGAGGCGATTCGCAGCCGGCTGCTCTCTCCTGGCGACGTGATGCACCTGGTTCCTTACGTCATCCCCAGCACACTCCCCTATACCATCCCCGTCTCCTTGCTCTTTGCCGTCACCGTGGTTTACGGTCGGATCGCCGGCGACAACGAGATCATCGCCGTGAAATCCGCCGGTTTGAGCGTCATGACAGTGATCTGGCCGACGGTCTTCCTGGCCGCCTGCTTGAGCGGGCTCTTGCTCCATGTCAGCCGCGGCTGGATTCCCCGCAGCGCCCATCGCGCCAAGCTCGTGCTTTTCAAGGACGTGGAAGACACGTTCTACAAGTTCCTCAAACGCGATAAGTCGTTTGACAACCCTCTCTGGCCGTTTCTGATCAAGGTGCGCGACGTCGATGGCCGGATCATGAAGGATGCCACCTTCAACAAACGTGCCAAAGGCAAAGACGACAGCGACACCTACAGTGCCACGATCCAGGCCAAGCAAGCCAGATTTCACTTCGACTTCGCCGCCAATGTCGTCCATGTTTATCTGGACCATGCCGAAGTTCAGAACTACGGCACCGATGACAAGAACTACGATGGCAAGCCCGACAAGAACGACGACGTGGCTCTGGTCAACGATCGGACCTTTGATATCCCCCTTCCCGATAAGAACCAGCTGACGTTGCAGCGCGCTGTCCAGGAGTATCCCAACAATGAGATCGAAGTGGAACTGTCCGGGGCACGCGAGAGACTGAACATCGATTGCAAGAAGCAGGCGATCGCCGTGGGGTTCCAGTGCGCCACCGGCAAGTTTGACCAGATCAAGTGGGGGGAAATCCAGCACGTCCTGGTCGACCAGACCTTCTACCAGCGCAAGCTCAACGAGCTGGAGACCGAGAAACAGCTTCGCACCGCGATGGCCTTCGGCAGCCTTCTGTTCGTGATCCTAGGCGCGCCGGTGGGCATCCTGTTCGCCAAGCGCGACTTCCTAAGCGCGTTTATGACCTGTTTTCTGCCGATCATCGGCGCTTATTATCCTTTCATGCTTCTAGGTCAAAACCTGGGCAGGGAGGGTCAGCTCGATCCGACGCTGGCACTCTGGATTGGCAACGTCATCCTGGCCGTCGGGGCCGGGCTCGTTTACCCACGGATCATCAAGTTCTAGCGTGGTTTGATCAAACGCCGTCGGAGCGCGGCCCCGCCATCTCGCTGGCCAAACACTTCGCAGGGATGGGCCGCGGTCGATCCAGACCCACACAAGCCTAACCGAGGAGAAGAGCCGTGAGGATCCTCGATCGCCAGCGATACTGGGCCTTCCTGAAGGCTTACGTGATCTGCTACGTCTCGCTGGTGGGGCTCTTCATCGTGATCGACGCGTTCTCGAACATGGATGAGTTCCAGCAGCGTGCCTCGGGCATCGTCGAGCTTGCGCAAGTGGCGGGACGCTACTACCTGGTTCATCAGGCCGCGTATTTCGACTTGCTCGGTAGCGTGATCAGCATGATGGCGGCCATTTTCACGGTCACCTGGATGCAGCGAAACAACGAGCACCTGGCGATGCTCGCGGCAGGCATCAGCACCCACCGGGCCATTCGCCCGGTGCTCGTTTCGTCGGTGATCGTCAGCGGACTGTCGGTGGCCAACCAGGAGATCATCATCCCGCGGTATGGCGAGGAGATCCAGAAGTCACATGCCGACGACGGAGTCAAGGCCGTGGACGTGACCAGCCGCTACGATTCCAACGATGTCTTAATCGGCGGTAGCAAGGCAGATCGAGCCACCCGGACGATCGTCAAGCGGTTCTATGCCACCGTTTTGGTCAGCGTCTACGGGACAATTCGCAAGATCGAAGGGAAGCAGGCCACGTATATCCCGCCCGATGATCCGTCGGCACCGATCAAGGGGGGATGGCTGGTGCGGGACGCGACAGTCAAGCCGCCAGTCGACCCGAAACAACTCTTGCCGGGAGCCTCGATTCTGACGAAAGTGACCGATCCGACCGGCTTCCCACCCCCCTGGGGTGGGCAGGCGCTGCCCGGCGACACCTATTTTCTGAAGTCGAACCTGACGTTCAAAGCGCTGACCCGGAAAATGAACTGGTATCAGTATGCCTCGATGGGCGAGCTGATCGACGGTCTGGTCGACCCCGCGACCGAGGCCGCCGATCGGGCGGACATCACGTTGTCGATCCACGTCCGGCTGATTCGCCCGTTCCTGTCCCTGACGCTGATGTTCATGAGCCTGCCCCTGGTGCTTGGCGGCTACGGTCGCAACATGTTCATCAACCTGGGTTTTGCCCTGGGCAACTCGGCCATGTTTTACGGCGTGGTGATGCTCTGCCAGTACCTGGGAGGCAGCGGCGTGCTCGCTGCCTCCCTCTCCGCGTGGCTGCCGCTTTTTCTCTTCGCCACGCTGGCGACCTGGCGGTGGGACCGGATCAGGACCTGAGCGTACGCCCAACAGAGAAGGACACAAGCGCAGCGCCCAGTTCGCAGCAGGCGGAACCGGTGGGTGCTAGGCTCACGTCCGCGTAAGCGTGCCAGTCCACAGCAATAGCGCCCAGTATCAGGGTTCCACCTGGGCGACCACGGCAAAATCGAGACGAACGCTTTCCGGGTCCGTCGCCATGGTCAGCTCCCGGATCTGCACTCGCCGCAGCACGGCCGCCTCACCGAAACGAGCGAAGGGGCGGATCAACTCCTGTCGCGAGAGCAGCTCGCGAATCGTGTCTCGCAAGTTTTTACCGTCGGGCTTGAAGGTCGTCTCGGCCCAGTCCGGAATATTCAAAATGTCGGGAATGCCGGGAACGATCTCGTAGCAGATTTCCACGTCCGGGAGGGCGGCACCGGGGTTGTTCAGGCGAAAGCGGATCAGCCCGGGAACATCGATCTTGCCGCTTATCGCGGCCACTTTCCTCCAGCCCAGCCCGGGCAGCCTCTGGTCGAGCTGCACGCGATAATCGGGGCGGGCGTGGAAATGAATCTCGTTTTCGGCGTAGTCCAGAGCGATCTCTCGCAGGTTCGAGACGCGGCCGATGATCCGCTGCCCCAGGCCGAACTCGACGGGCGGGAATGCAAGCTTGGCGGGCATCATCCGGCGGGTGAGCTCGGTGCAGTCGTCACGCGGGAGCACGACCTCGATCCTCGGGACATCGATGCCGATCTGGCCGCCGCCAACCTTGATCCGGGCGTCCTGGATCAATATCGTGATCCGCGCTACGAGATCTTGGCCCTCAGGCATGGTTGACTCCTCGGTCTGACTTCGCGGCCGCGATTACTCTTGGGATTGCCAACGATACTGATTCTCTGCGGAACTGCCCAAGAGCTCGCACCGTTTCGCACCACGTCGGCCTGAGTTTTGAGTTGGACAACGCCGCTGGCAGTTCGTACGATGCATGCGCATGAGCGGGAATCGAATCATCATTCTCTTGTGTGGCGTTCACTCTCTCGGCTTTGCGGTGTTTCACATCGCATTCTGGCGCATTTTTGATTGGAAGAACGACCTGGACCGGTGCAGCGAGGCGAATCGTGCGATTCTTCAGATCGCGAACCTTCGCTTGATCTACGTCTTTATTGCGGTGGCTGCCACTTGCTTCATCTTTCCCGAAGATCTGCTCACAACTCGACTGGGTCACCGGTTCCGTGGGGAAAGAGCCTTTTCTGGATTGGACGCTTGATCGAGCAGTTTATCTTTCTCAGATACAATCGTGTGATTATTCATGTGCTGAATGCGCTTTTTCTTTTGGGCGCCGTCCTTTTCGCGATTCCGATTCTGACGGAACCTCGCTGACGTCAAAGCAAGCGGATTGACTACTCGAGCCCGCGGTGGCGTCGGGTGAGCGCCATGGTGGCGTGCCGGCCGTGAGGTTTTTCAGCCTCGCGACATGTTCCAGACCAGCCAGAGGCTCAGGATGATGCCGCTTGTAAACCCCGAATAGGCCAGCGACGTCGCGCCGACGCGCAAGACCAGCGACGAGGCGACGAGCAGGCCAGCAATCACGATGCCGATGGCCAAAGTATTGCTGGCCCGGGTGAGCTGTTGTACGAGATGCTCGAAGCCTTGGAGGTCGAACCGGACGTTCAGTTCTCCGCGTTTGATGGAATCGAGCGATTGACTCAAGAGATCGGGCAAGAGTGTCGCGATGCGCTGGAGATCCTCGACGGTTTGCGTCGTCTGGGTGAGCAGTCGTAAAGGATGAAACCGGCGCAATGACAGCTCGCGCAGAAAGGGCTCAAGTTGTCGCGCGATGTCGAAATGAGGGTCGAGGTGCCGGCCCACGCTCTCGATGGTCACCAGAGAGCGGATCAGGAGCACCAGATCGGGAGGAATCTGAAGCTGGTGCGCGCGAATAAAGGTGATCAGCTCTCGTAAAAGAAGACTGAGGTTGATCCGGTCCAGGGTCAGCGTGGAGTAAGTGTGCACCAGCTCGCTGACATCGCGGCGGAGGGCTCTGGGGTCGACCTGGTCACCGCGAATGCCCAGGGCATCAAGCGCTCGGAGGACGCGCTCAGGGTCCTGAGCGATCAAACCCGCGAGCAAGTCGGCGATCCGTTCCCGAGTCTTGGCATCGAGCTGGCCGAACATCCCGTAGTCCAGGGGCGCAATGACCCCTCCGGGCAAGACGCGAAGATTTCCGGGGTGGGGGTCGGCGTGGAAGAAGCCGAATTCGAAAATCTGTCGCAGCAAGATCCGGGCACCGTTGACGGCCACCTGGGCCGGCTCGATTCCCATCGCCTCGATTCCCGCCAAATCATCCACCCCAACGCCGTCGATGAACTCCATTGCGATCACCCGGCTGGTGGAAAAGGCCTCGACGGTATAAGGAATGTGGGCTGTGGGGTCGTTGGCGAACTGGCTCTGACACCGCTGCATCGTTCGCCGCTCAATGTTGAAATCGAGCTCACGCTTGAGGCTCCGCTCAAACTCGCGGGCCAAGGCCAGCGGTCGGTAAGGCATCAAGAAAGGAAGCCTGCGCTCGGCGAGCTGGGCCAGGTTCTTGAGAATGTCCAGATCAGCCTGGACCACCCGGGTGATGTCCGGCCGTCGAATCTTCAGCGCAATGGTACGGCCGTCGCGGAGCACCGCGCGGTGGACCTGGGAGATCGAGGCCGACGCTACGGGCTGCGGATCGAGCGACAGGAAGATTTCCTCCAGCGGCTGGCCGTAGTCCTCGGCCAGAATCTTCTCGACCTGGCTAAATGAGAAGGGCCGAACGTCGTCTCGCAATGAGGCAAGTTCGGCGGTGTACGCTTCAGGCAGGATGTCCGGCCGGGTGGAGAGCACCTGCCCCAGCTTGACAAACGTCGGACCGAGGTCCTCGCAGATCAACCGCAGCCGACGCGGCCGATCCTGGGGTGCCGCATCTCCGCCCGTGGCGGCTCGCTCGATCGGCCGGACGATTCCTTCTAGATGCAGCGCTGAGACCACGTCGTGGTATCCGTACCGCACCAGCGTCGTGAGGATTTGTCGGTAGCGAGGAAGATCCCGAAGATGGCCTACGGTTTCTCGAAGCAAAGGATCATGACCTTCGTGCTGAAGCCGACGGCTCGCCGTCGGGGTCCGTCGCTGCGTCTTGCGTTTCTGGGCCCGTTCGAGTACGATAAGCAAGAACGAAATGCCTTAATCCCACACTATTTGGGAAAGATTTCATGCCGACCCAGCAAGAGACCGGGGTTCGTCCCCTTGAGTCGTCTGAAGACTTCGGGGAAACGCGTCTGGAAGCAGTCGGATTCATCTTTCACGGTACCGTCAACCCTGCCAAGAGCAAGGGGCAAGTTTCCGCAACATCCAACCTTCTCCACTTCGCTCGTTGCCCGAAGCTGGAGAAAATCGGTGACAGCGAAACCAAGATCTGGTTCCGCAGCGTCCGAATCGCCCACAAGCACCTGGACGAGCAAGTTGGCTCGAAACGGTGGAAATGGTGTAAGTTGTGTGAACGCGAAATCACGCAGCGGGTTCTCGACGAAAACTGAGGATCCATTTTTCGCCGAACGACGAGACAAGGCATAGGGTTCAACTCACCGCGACGAGCCGAAGCGAGCGCGAGGCACTGCCCCGCGTCTTTTTTTGGAACCGACGGGGTGCTACGCCTGGTACGAAATGGCCAGCTGATGCGCGGTCCAATGATGGAGCCGCGCGGCGACGAAGGTACAGGCCTCCTTGATTGCGGCTTTGATCGAGGAACGCCTTGTTGTTTCGGCGCGGAAGGACCGCTATTTCAGGGGCGTCGAGCCCATGGCAAGACGCTCGAATTCGGGTGTGCCCCGGAGCACGTGAAAGTCTTGCTCATCGGCCAAGAGATTGCGGAGATCGGGTTGTAGGTCAAGCGCGGCGCGCAGTTCACTGAGCGCCTTGCCGTGGTTACCGGCAAGGCTCCAGTAGCAGGCAAGGTTGTAACGCAGCAGTGCGCTTTCGGGATGGCTGCGGCGCGCGTGCTCAAGAGCGTCAATGGCCTGGGCCAGTTTGTTGGTCCGCTTATAACACCAGGCCAGAGCCAGCGCAACTCGACTGTCGCCGGGACAAAGGCTAAAGGCCGTTTCGAGGGAATTGATGGCTTCGCGATGGCGATGCAGCCGGCGCAGAGCTTCGCCCTTGAGAAGACAGGCCTCGAATTGCAAACCTGGCCATTCGGCACGACTTTCGAGGATGCGAAGCGAGTGCTGCGGCAAGTCGAGATCGAGGAAACCTTCGGCCTCGTCGAGCCGCTCGCGGATCCTCTCGCTGTTGCTCCGACTCATCGCTAGATGGTCTCACCAGGTTAAGGCACGGGGAGCCCTCAGGTCGTCAGGCCAGTTTAAGGAGGTGGAACAGGCTCCCGGATCCTTCCTACCGGAACGAAAGTGCACGCCCTGGCCTACGTTCAAAGGAACCAGGACAATTCTACACCACGGTATTGGCCGGGGAAAGAGCGGCAAGGGGAGCAGCCGCGATGACGTCGGGGCAGTGCCACGCGCCGTGGCGATGTCGCAGCCCCTGAGGTGCCCCCCTGGCGGGTGCGGGTCAGATGACCTGGTTGGCGCCGCGGTCGCCGCCCTTGCGTGAAAGAGAAGCGAAGCGCTCGAGGCTCTCGCTCTCCTTGTGGCTGAGCTCTTGCTCAGCCGCGACCAGGTCGGGAATGCTCAAGCCATTGGTGGAGCGCTGGGCCAGAGCGATGGCCCGCGCCTCAATGCCATCGCGATTTTGCAATCCGTCGAGCCAGCGCTTGGGGATTTCGCGGACTCCATAGTAAGCCCCAGCCAGGGCCCCCAGGATGGCTCCGGCGGTGTCCGTGTCTCCGCCCATGTTGATCACTTCGGTGAGGGCTTCCTCGAAGCTGTCGGTGGAGAGCAGGAGGTACAGGCAGGTGGGGATGCAGGCCGGCGGGAAGCCCATGGTCGCCCGTTTGCAGGTCGGGTCCGCTCCGTGCAGGTTAGCCTCGTCCACCAGGGCCGCCAGGGCACGGTCGCGGGAGAGCTCGAGCAGCGATTCCGCGTGTGCGACGGCTCGCGAGAGGGCTCTCTTGTGACGGTCCAGCGAGATCACGACATCGCCATATTCGCTGGCGATACGATCTTCGTCGCGGGCCACATCGGCGGCCATCCAGAGCAAGAGGGCCGGGTCACGCGGACCACCGGCGACCAGGCGGCGAATGCCGTGTGCGACCAGAAGCGCGCCACTGAGGCTGCGGATGTCGCGATGGGTCATGATGCTGGCGGCCATGACCGACTCGAACATCGCATCTTGATCATCGCCAAAGTAGAGTGGCACGGGGGCGATCCTCATCGCCGCGCCAATGCCGGCGGTTGTCTGCCCGCTGCGACGGGGTGAGATACCACGCTCCAAATCGGAGAGCACCTGACGAAAGCTGCGGCCGATGCCCCGATGAGCCCCGACGAACGAGCCCCGGGGCGTGGCCAGTGACAAGTAAAGTTCGGCCACGCGCTTTGGGTCGATGCGTTCGTGATCCAGCAGTACGTCGCAGAGGACCAGCGCCTGCTGCGTGTCGTCGGAGTAAAGCCCCTTCAGTCGCCACCTGTAGGGCTTGCGTTTCCAGGCTTGAACCCCGTCTACATAGTTCTTTACCCGACCGTAGTGTGTCTGGATCTGCTGGAACGTCAAGCCCTCCAGCGGTGCGCCCAAGGCGTCGCCGACTGCCGATCCCAGCAGAGATCCACGGACACGGTCGATTCGGGACAGGTGAGGCATCTTGGCAATGCTCCTCGGATGCCGAATCTCTTGCCGGCAGGCCCGGCAGGACCCCTCTTCCGGACGAACGCAAGATAACCGCCTGGGCGAACCCAGCCAACTGATTTTTGTTCCGGATTGATCTTCCGGGCCATTTGCGACGTCACTATGGCACCACCGGCGCTTGATGTATTCATCACTTAGGATCGTTCGTTGGTCGAGGCAATTTTTTTCCCCCTCACTCATTTTTCGCTTGCGGATTCACGGGCCGTGAAAGCCATGTCGGATCAATGAAACCGCTTTGACGACCATGTGAACAGCGTCAAGGGCGACGGCAGCACGAATCAAGCCCATGAGCTCTGTCCTCGCGGGTTGCGGCACCGGACCAAGAGGGCCTCGGCAGGCCTCCCGCAGCCATCGTTTTCATCATTTTGGGATCGCGTTACCGGAGATCACTGACCCAAGTATCGGCTCTCTAAAGGGCCGGTCTCAGTCGCATCGGATCGATTTCGCCGGCCGCTCTCGCCGGCCGCGTCTAATCGCATCAACCAGCGCGATCAGACAAATCGTATTTTGTTGTGTTCACGCGCTCGCTCGCAGGAGTCTGCCTTTTTAGTACACAACCGACCTCGCCGAAATAGGAATATTCCCTCCCAATCTCCCCCCTGGGACCGATCCCCGAAGCCCACCGAACATAGCTCGAACTTACGTTATGGTCGGGGTTTGATGGTGCCGTAACGGGCTCCCCCGGGAGCTTGCGCCGGGAGATGATCGGTCCTCCATCCGATTCGCTTATTTCTGTAGGCCGCCGATGATGAGAGCTCCGACCGTTGGCTGACCCGCCCTCTTGCCGGAGACAATTTCGCTATCGATGTTCCCCTTGCGGACATCGGCGAGGATCAGCCGGTGGCGCATTCCGTGGTTGAGGACCTTGAGCTTTTCATTCAACGTCTCGAAATCACCATAATAGGTTTGGCGCCACTTTTGCCGTGGCAGGCAAGATGTTTCTCCAAAACAGTCGGAATCGATTCCGTTGGCTTCGAGGATTTTGCCGCCGATCGGTTCCATTCCTTCCATCGGCCGCCTCCGGGGAAATCGCGACATATGCCCTGAAGCTCGAGGATCGACGCTGGCCGGGTCGCATTGACGATGCGCGGTTTACTCCACAGCCCTGTCCGCTTGCTTCGATGTCAAGTTCCGACGAGAGAGAGCCACGCAACCTAGGCCTGAAAACGCATTTCGTTCGTCTCGTGAGGCACATCGAATCTTAACCCGCCTTCATGTCGCAAGCAATGTTAACGCACACTAGCGGCGGCTGGCTCGGGAAAGTCGCGATTTGGTTGGCGTGGTCGCGTCTGGGCCCCGGCGAGCTGGCGGAGATCGGCAGGCCAACACGCCGCCTGCGGAGGCCTGGGACGGTTTTTTCAGCGGCTGGGTGAGCCCGCAGTCAGCTCGTAGAGTGATTGCGAGCGGACGATGGCGCACTCGTCGGGAAAGGTGTGAAATGACTGGATCGAAAGCGCTCGCACCCGGGCCTCGACGTGCAGATGCGCCAGCGGCGGAGGCACGAGACGATTGCTCGACTTGAAGGAGTGGACGAGGTTGTGATGGGAGACGTCGCAAACCATCTCATCGTTCAGATGGCGAAAGACTTCCGGATCCACACGTTCGACTTCGAAGCAGGCGTGGTAGGCGACAATTCCACCGGGTTGGAGACTGGCGGTTCGCTCGTAGCGGACGGTGGAGTGAAAGAGCAGCCCCGGGTCAGGCAATAACGTTTCAGGACCGCTGAGCACCTCGGTGAGGCGAATCGGCCCAGCGCCGAAGTTGATCGCGTGGCCGCCCTCGATGATTCGCACGTCTGCCTCCCACCGTCCCTGAGCGATCCGGCGATAGAGACGCGTGCTGAACCAGTCGGGGTGAACAGTCCGGCTGAACACACGGAAGGCAACCTCGGCAACCCGGGCTCGACCGGAACTGACTCCCATGATCAAAACCTTATCCTTCACAGCGGGCCCGGCGCGGCGTGTAAGACCCGGGAAACCTTGTGACGCATCCGGAAAACAGTGGCATTATAGAATTGTCGTCGAGGCCGGGCAAACCCGCATAGCGAGCCCTGCCGCCAGGGTGAGCCGCGCGTGCGGACCGCCTTGACCGCCGGGCGGATGCATCGTAAACTCCTGCCTCGAGTTCCATGGCATCTTGCGACCGGCGCGGATCGCGGGAGAGCCAAGCGGCAGTTCGCGGCGATGCAGGACGCAGAGTCCACTGGCGCTTTGGAGGCTCTCGACACAGACCAGGGACGGTTTTCATGGACCTGTCGGTTCCTCCCCCGCCTGCTCTCCCGCTACGGGCCTGGAGGGCCCTCCGCCAGCGCGGTCCGCATTACGCCTGGCACAAGGTTCTTCGCCGAATTTTGAGCCCCTGGCCGTCGTGGAAGCGACGATGGCTTTATGCTGATCCACGACGCTACTGGACCCACCGCGGCGGCGACGATTACTTCCATGAGCAAGAGGGACAGGCGGCACGCACTCGGCGCTGTCAGTGGATGGCGGAGCGTCTGGCCGCGTACCGGCCCACGTCGATTCTCGAGGTCGGATGCGGCTACGGAAAGCTGCTTCGGGCTCTGAGGCAATGCACAAATGCTTCACTTGTCGGAGTTGATTTCAGCTCCACCCAGCTCGATCGCGCCGGCCGTTTTCTCGGCGATCAGGAAGACATCGAGCTGATTCTCGGCTGCGGCACGCGGCTGCCCTTTGCCGATCATTCGTTCGACATGGTCGTGACCTCGGCAGTGATTCTGCACAACCCGCCCCCGGCCGCCCAGCGCATTCGCCGCGAGATCGTCCGGGTTGCCCGCCGGTTCGCGGCCCATAACGAAGAGACCAGTCAAAGCTACAATCGCTATGGCTACGACACCGCGGCCTGGTACCGCGGCCGCGGCATTTCTCTTCTCGAGGTCGGACCGATACCCGTCGACCCCGATCCGGCCAGCTCCCAGTTTTGCGTGGCGCAGTTGGACTAAAATGGCGTCGAGTCGCCGCCAGGCTGGTTCTCCTAAACGAGCGAGCAGACGTATGGTTGACCTTGGACTGGCTCTCTTCCTGGCGATCGTCGCGGCCGGGATCGGCAAGCGCTTGCTCGGGCAGATCGGCCAATTGCCCGCTCATCCCCTCGATGCCCTGGCGCTCGCGGCTCCGCTGGGTTTGGGTCTGCTGTCGCTCTCTTGCCTGGGACTGGGCCAGGCGGGCTGGTTGAACCTGGTGGGGCTGGCGGTCTTGCTGGGCGTGGCCACGGAACTGGGGCTCTTCGCTGGTCTGCGTCTCTTGCGACCGCTCTTCTCAGGCTGGCGATGCCGGTCGGAGGCGGACCCTCGCCTGGCGCTGGACCGAATCTTGCTTGTCTTCCTCTGCCTCACCCTGGGCGCGACGGCACTGGCTGCAATGGCCCCGGTCACCGACGGCGATGCTCTCTGCTATCATCTTCAAGTTCCCAAGGAGTTTCTGATCCGCCAGTCGACCTACTTCGATCCGGACTTGCACGAGACCGTCTATCCGCTTGTTACTGAGCTGCTTTATGCGATCGCCTTGGAGTTCCGCGGCCCGGTGGCCTGCCGGGCCCTTCAGTGGGTGTTGGGGCTGGTTCTGGTGGCCGGTGTCACGGCGCTGGCGCGACCTAGCCTGGGTCCGCGAGCCTGGTGGGCAGGATGTCTGGCCGCGCTGGTGCCGGCGATCAGCATCGGCATGGCCGCGCCACTGAACGACGTGGCCCTGGCTGCCTTCGGCGTGGCCGCGCTTTTTGCCTGGACGCGCTTCCAAGACGCACCAAGCGTGCCGGGTGCCGCGCTCGCCGGCGTCTTCATGGGTCTGGCGATGGGGGTGAAATATCCGGCGCTCGTGCTCGCCGGCCTTCTCACCATGGCGATGCTCTCGCGGCCTCTGCTTGACCCGGCCTGGCGGACCGGGCGCAAGGCGCCTGGTCTCTTGCTCATGGCCGGGACGTTCGTCGCCGCCGCGGTGGTCGTCGGAGGGCCGTGGTATCTTCGCGCCTTCGTGCACACGGGAAACCCGGTCTTTCCCTTCTTCAAGAGCTGGTTCGCCGGCGCGGGGCTCGAGGAAGTCCTGGCGCCGATCAAACGGCCGCTTGCGGTGACACCCTGGAACCTGGCAAGCTCCTTGGCACCCCTGACCCTCCAGCCCGATCGGTTCGACAGCTTCGCGCACCAGTTCGGACCGATCTTCCTGCTGTTTCTGCCGGCTCTCTTGCTCGAGCGAACGCCGCGCAGGGTGATCGGTCTGACGGCCATCGCCTATGTGTTTGTCATGCTTTGCATGACCCAGCGCCAGAGCATGCGATTCGTACTCTTTGCCGTGGGGCCGATGTCGGTGGGTGTCGCCTTCCTGGCCACGCGCTGGCTGAGCCGCAATACGCTGGCTGCTCGGGCTCTCCTGGTGGTTCTCGTGCTTTTGTTGGGTCTCGAGACGGGCTTGTCGCTGGCCCGCGGCGCGCGGGCAGCCGGAGTTGTGCTGGGAAGCGAGTCGTTCCCGGCCTTCCTGGTCCGCCAGGAACCAACCTTTCGGGTGGGACGCTGGATTTCACTTCATCTTCCGGCGACAGCCAGGCTGATCGGGCAGGACCATCGCGGTTTTTACATCCCTCGCCCTTACACGATGGAGCTGGCGCACCGCCGTCGGACCGGTCTGGGCAAAGGGGGCGAGTCCCCGCGCCAGATCGTCGAGACCCTCAGAAAGGAAGGATACACGCACCTGATGTTGTGTCCGCCGCTACGGGACGGGGCCGTCGAGTTTGATCCGACGCTGGGCCGGCTGCTCCAGTCGTGGCTGGCCGGCCGGGTTCCGGTCTTCCACGAAGAGATGGCCGATAGCGACGGAATCGTCCGCGGCTATTCGATTTACGAGCTGTCCTCCGGGCCGGAGCAGACGGCCCGGCGAGCCCAGAGTATCGCCCGATGAGCCGGCAGCCTACGCTCGATGCGCTCAGAGCGACCGTCCAGAAGGGACGCCACCGCGAGATCGGCAACTGGATGGCCCGCCGGATCGCTCGGCCAACCGCAATCTATGGCACCTGGCTGGCTGTCCGCCTGGGGCTCTCTGCGCATCAGGTCACGCTGGCCGCGCTGGGAGCAAGCTGCTGCGCTGCGGCGAGTATCGGCACCGGAAACCGCCTTGGTTTCGTGGCCGGAGCGGTGCTCCTTCACCTCGGGTTCTGGCTCGATCATGTCGACGGCCAGGTGGCGCGATGGCGGCAGACGGCCTCCCTGGACGGGGTCTATCTCGATTACCTCATGCACCACACAGTCAATCTTGCCCTTGGGTTCGGCCTGGGATATGGCCTGACCCGCCGGACTGGCGACCCCGCCTGGGCACTGGCCGGCTTTGCGATCGCACTGGGCTGGGCGCTCTTGGGCCTGCACAATGACTGCCGGTACAAGGCGTTTTTCCAGCGGCTCAAAAGCGTCCAAGGAAGTTTCCTCGTTCGAGGCGGCAGCGGCGACCGGCCTGAGCCCCCTGCCCCGTGGCCCAGGCGTGGGCTGGGTGCTTTGAGCTGGCCCCTCTACAAGTTGTGCGAACCGCACGTTGTCATCCTGATCGTGACGGGCCTAGCCGTTCTTGCCGCGAGTTTCCCGCATTTCTGGCTGGCCTCCTGGCGTGCAATCGCCCTAGCGATGGCCCTCTTGGCCCCGGCCCTGGCTGCCGCACGCCTTGCCCGATCGATCGGCCGAGGATCGGCCGAAAGAGAGTTCGGCACCTGGTTTGAGCCCTGGGACCAGGCGCAAGTCCGTGAGCCCGGTACACTTTCGCTTTCCGCTCGGCACCCCCTGGACAGTCAGGCCGCCACCTTTGCATCACCGAGCGATTGAGGCTCCGGCCCCGACAACCTCGGCACCATCGCCGCGCAGGAGGCAGTGCTGGCGGGAGCGACGGGGCACGGCGTGGTACAACTGGGGGAGTTACGGTCATACGCGTGGTACAACTGGGGGAGTTGCGGTCATAATAGGGATCTACTGCGTGGGTCATCCGTGCGAGCCGGAGCGTGCCAGGGACGAACCCCGCGCGCTGAGAGCCGGCGTCAAAGCGCCAGTGTAGGGTGACCTCCCGCTTTTGCCTGCGGACCGATTTGGGATACTGCACCGTGCTGTCAATGCCTTGTGGCCTAGAGCTTGTGCTAGACCTACTACCAGCCATCCTGGGTATTTCCGCTCAGGGGCAGCGGCTGGTGACTCTAAGCGTGCTCTTGGCCACAATCCTGGGCGCGGCGCTCTCGCTCTGGAGGATGAGGAAGCGCCATACCGCTCTGTCCATTAACCTGAAGACCGTCGCCGATGAGCGCCGCCGCGCCGTCCAGGCCCTGCGTGAGACCGAGTTCCTCTATCACTCACTCGTCGAGACGCTGCCCCAGAAGATTCTCCGCAAGGACTTAAACGGCCGATTCACGTTCGCCAACCAGCAGTTCTGTTCCGAGCTGGGGCGTAGCCTCGAGGAGATTTTGGGCAAGACCGACTTTGATTTTTACCCCCGTGAGCTGGCCGAGAAATATCGTCGCGACGACCGCCAGGTCATCCACAGTGGTCAGAGTCTCGACATCGTCGAGCAGCACGTCACGCCCCGGGGCGAATTACTCAACGTCCATGTCATAAAGATGCCGCTGTTCGATGACGACGGAAAGCCGATCGGCATCCAGGTCATCTTCTGGGACGTGACGGAGCGCATCTGCGCCGAGGAGAAGCTCAAGCAGCAGAACGTCGTCCTTCAAAGTCTGGCGCACTCGGAGCGCGAGGCGCACGAGGCGCTCAAGAACGCCCAGAGCCGTCTGGTCCAGACCGAGAAGCTGGCCAGCCTGGGGCAGCTCGTCGCCGGCGTCGCCCACGAAATCAACAACCCGCTCTCATTCGTCACCAACAATGTGGCCGTCCTGGACCGGGACATCCGCGACCTGCTGACGATCATTGCGCTTTACCGTGAGGGCGATGCCGATTTCGCCTATGTGCGCCAGGACTTAATCGACAAGATCAACGACCTGGATGATCGCATCGACTTGAACTACAGCCTGGTGAACCTGCCCCGCTTGATCGAGCGGACACGCGAGGGGCTGCGGCGCATCGAGCGCATCGTCAAGGAGCTGCGGCTCTTCGCCCGGGTCGACGAGGGAGACTGGAACGAGGTTGACTTAAACCCGGGGATCGAGTCGTCGATCAACATGGTCAAAGGCTACGCCCGCAAGAAAGGCGTTCGAATTGTCATGGATCTGGGTGCCATGCCCCCGGTCCGTTGCCGCGCCGCCAGAATCCACCAGGTCGTGGTCAACTTGCTGACCAACGCTATCGACGCCTGTGCCGAGGACGTGGGCCTAGTCACCGTCCATAGCCAGACTGAGCCGGAGGTGATGGGCGTGCGCATCGATATCGAGGACAACGGCTGCGGCATCGAACCGTCCATCCGCGACCGCATCTTCGACCCCTTCTTCACCACCAAACCGATTGGCCAGGGAACCGGGCTGGGGCTCTCCATCAGCTACGGCATCATCCAGGAGCACGGCGGGCGGATCGAGGTTCGCTCAAAGCCTGGCGAGGGCTCTTGCTTCACCATTCACCTGCCCCTCGAACGGTCGAGGCGCAGCGACGACGATACGATTTCCCTGCTGAAGGGCCTGGACTGCCACGCCGACGCCCCCCCGGCACTGACGGCCCTGCATCCGGATCACGAGGCCTCGCCGCAGCCCGCTGCGGTGTCCCCGGCCCCACGCTCGGGAGAGCTGGCTCCATGAAACCGGGGCTGATCCACTCGGCCTGTGTTCAACCCGAAAAGAGAGCCGTCTTTCTGCGCGGAACCGAGCCGCCGCCGTGAGCAACCTACCCGCGCGGCTTGCTAGGCTCTTTGTTCTTAGCGTGGTCGCGATACTGGTGGGTTGGCCCCTGGCCGCCACGGTAATCGAGGCTGCCGGTGTGCCCGGGCGCATGGCCGGCGGGTTCGCCGCGATGGGGCTAACACGCTGGGCCAAGATCATCCAGCAGAGTGGGGCTTTCGAGCCGGAACCGGCCACGGGCAACGTGATCGACCCGGTCGCTACGGCACCACTGCTCTCACCGAGCGGCGACCTGTCGCGGCCGGCCCGGCTAGCACTTGAGACCTTACGTCTGGTGCTGCTCACCGAGGTCATCGTACTGCCGCCGGGCATTCTCTTGGCCTTGCTCCTTTTCCGCACGAACGTCCCTGGCCGTGGACTCTTGATTGTCCTGCTGGGTATTGTGGCGTTCGTTCCGTTGCCCCTGCATGCGACGGCCTGGCTGGGAGCGTTTGGAAACGCGGGACGGACTCAGGCGATCGGGGTCCGGCCGATCTTGGTCGGCCGCACCGGCGCGGCCGTCGTCTCTGCCTTGGCGGCCTTGCCCTGGGCCGTGCTCCTCTGCGGTGTTGGCTTGCGGACTGTCGAGCCCGAGCTTGAGGAAGCGGCCGCACTCGATCTGCCCGCCGCTCGGGTCTGCACGAGCGTGACCTTGCGCCGCAGTGCCGGCGCGATTGCGGCCACCGCGCTGGCCGTGGCCGTGCTCTCCTCGGGCGACATGACCGTGACCGACCTCTTGCAGGTACGCACTTACGCCGAGGAAGCTTACGTCCAGTTTAGCCTCGGCAGGGGTCCGGCCGACGCCGCAGCCGTTTCGATTCCGCCGCTTCTTGTCCTTGGACTGGCCATCCTAGTCGTCGCCAGGGCGCTTCTGCGCGCGGACCCGGCGCGGCTGGCCTCGGCCTTTTCCCGGGCCCAGTTGGTGAAGCTCGGACGCTTGCGCCCGCCTCTGGGCGCGGTTCTGATCTTCCTTGTCGGCAATCTCGCGGCGCTGCCGCTTTACAGCCTGGTCTGGCGCGCCGGACGCGTTGGCGGCAGGGCTCGGCTAGGCCATCCGCCGGTCTGGTCCATCGGCGGTCTGACCGGCACGCTCCGCTTCGCCGCCTCCGAGAGCTGGGAGCCGATCCAGACCAGCTTGATCCTGGCGGCGGCGGCAGCCACGGTCGCGGCCCTCCTGGCCTGGTCGCTGGCCTGGTTCAGCCGCCGCTCGCGGTTCTGGCAAGCTCTGGTCCTTGCGCTTCTGGCACTGACCCTGGCCACGCCCGGACCGGTCGTCGGAATGGCTTTGCAGCTGGCCTATCGCCGGCTGCCTTCCATCTACGACTCGCCGATGATCCTGGTCATGGCTCAGGCGGTCCGTACGCTTCCCTTTGCAATTCTGGTGCTCTGGCCGGCGCTGCGGACCCTCCCTCGTGAGCTGCTCGAATCCGCCGCTCTGGATGGCCATGGCCCCTGTGCCTTGATCTGGCACGTGGCGCTTCCCCTGTCGTGGCGTGCCCTCCTGGCCTCATGGTTCGTCGTTTTCATTCTCGCCTTCGGCGAATTGCCGGCCACGAACTTGCTTCAGCCGCCGGGAACTACGACTATCACATTTCTCATCTGGACGCTCCTGCATACCGGCGTCGAGAGCCACCTAGCCGGCGTGGCGCTGGTCATGCTTCTGGTGATTACCGCGGCGGCGTTCTGTGCAGTCGCCGTCGTCAGGTTGGCTTTGCTCAGCGGGAGTGCTCTTTCGGGGGCATCATCCGCCCGGTCACACCGGTGAGTGATCGACCAAAGCCAGCGCAGCCGGTCCAGTCACGACACGAGACCAGGCGGTCGACGACGTCCATGCTAGCTGTGGGTTGCGGCAAGCCCCTTCGTCGCGGTGGCAAACAGCTTGTCTCTCAACTCGGGCGAGAGATACGCTCCTTGTAATCGCACGGGATCGCCGATGTCCTTAAACAGCAGGTCGCCGTGACCGAGGAGGTTCTCGGCCCCAGTGGTCGCAAGAAGCATCTTCGATTCGATGTAGCTGTTGGTCTTCAATCCAACGCGGGCTGGAATGTTGGTGTCCAGGGCCCCTCTGATCGTCTCCCGGCTGGGCTGCTGGGTGGCGAGTGTCAGGTGGATTCCCGCGGCCCGCGCTTTCGAGCCCAGGCGGTTGATCTGGTGCTCGATGGCTCTCTTCTCATCTCGCTCGCGACGCAGCACGTCGGCGTACTCGTCGCAAACACAGATGATCCGGGGGAGCGATCGACCGGTTCGCTTGACGTGCTCGGCCAGGTTGTCCGAGCCGGACTCGGCCAGAAGCCGGTAGCGTCGATCCATCTCTTCTGCCAAGCTCTCAAGCACTTTCGAGACTGGCTCCGAGTCAGGGTAAACGATGGGTCGCAAGAGGAAGGGAGAGTTTTGCAAAGTTGTAAAGGCATTACGCTTGGGGTCGATCAAGACGAGCCGCAGAGTCTCTGGCGTGTTCGAGACGAGCAGTCCCGCGAGCATCGTCCGCAGCCACTCGCTCTTGCCACTGCCGGTCGTGCCGGCAACCAAGAGATGCGAATTCTCGGGCCGCGCAAAGTCGGCGAACTGGAGCTTGCCATTTAAATCAACGCCAATCGGGATCTTAGAGTTGCCGAGCAGTGGATCTCCGCCCAGAAGCTGATCGCGGAGGTGCTCAAAATGGACCACCTGGCGATCCGGACGCTGAAGATCGATCACCACTCGGCCCCCTTCCATCCCGATTCGCGGCGGCTGGTCAAGACCCAGTCGGACCCGGATTTCCTGGGCGCGATTCTGGATCGCAGCGACCCTCACGCCTTTGTCCGGGAGAATCGGGTAACGGAGAAACGTCGGGCCAACGATTGGCGGGCCTGCCAGCCGGGCCTCAGCGCCGTACTCGTGAAGCGTGGCGACCAGCTTCTCGCCCAGTTCTTTGTAGGGAGGCTCAGGGACGATCGGCGGCTCGACGATTGGGCCAATTGGTCCGGGGCCATTGCCGCACACTCCCGCCAATCGCCCGATGAGCTCGGTCAGCTTCCGCCGTGCATTCTCGAGTTCGGCTGCGGCAAACAGGCGCTCCCGGGGCTCTGGCTCGAAACTGACCAGCGCCAGGGAGCCTGTGTCACGGCGTGTGGATCGCCCGTTCTGATCCGCGCTCGAAAGCATCAGATGGTAGAGACAGGTCTGGGCGAGATCCGCTTCGGGGGCAGTGCGCCCCAGTTTCAGCTCGACGACGCACCAGGCGTTGGAGTCCGGCACCTTGACAAGCGCATCGGGAATGCCGACGACGACCACCGAGTCCGTCCAGGTCGGTTCGCGAAGCTCGAGCGTGAGAGGCTCCGCGGTGGTCATGGCCGCCAGCTTCTCGGGCGACTCGGCGAGCCAGTCGCAGAGCTGCGCCACGGCCCGCCAGAAAGTCAGCACATGGGACGACGATTCGTGCAAATTCGCCTGGTTTCGGCGAATCCTCGGCCCGACCACCGTGTCGTAGACGTGCCGGTGCGTCTCACGTCGCCGGGCATCGCTCTCCGTGCTGAGCTCGTCGAGCGTGGTTTTCAGGCTCTTCCGAGAGTCGGTTCCTATGAGGTCGGTGAAAATCTCATGGAAGAGCCGGCCCAGAAGGATCGTGGACGGAGCACCGTCCCCCGCGGAAGCCGGACCACCTCCAGCCTGGTAGATCGCGCTATGGACGTCGCGAACCTGTAACGTCACTGGCATGGTGCAGTCTCCCGGAAAGCCACTGAAGTTTCACGGTGCAAGCCGAGCGATCGCGGGACGTACGAAATCGATCGAGCTCAAACGGCCTCGGGGACGACCTCGTCGGCTGTTAGCCGGAAAAGCACGACGGGCGGACCGCGAAGGATGCCCACATCACTAGCACGGGCATTTGCGGTTGCCTCCAGTGTGCCTGTATCCGTCTTGAGCGTCCCAGCGGCTTCATCGAGGGCGATTACCGGATGCTCGGCCAGTACCTCCAGCAGTTCGTCGAAGAGGCGGCCGTCGTCTCCGTTGTCGCTGGGTACCGGATAAGCGACGATCTCGTCGAGCAAGTCACGCAGCACACCGGGCATGTTTTCCGCCAACCACTTCTGGACGGTCTCTGGCGTGACGGTCTGTCCCTGGTTGGAGAGATCGCCGGCCTTCGCGTCGGAGAGCAGCCGGCGGAGGGCGTCGAGGGCCGCGAGCAGCTCGTGCGAGGGGCGAATCAACCGGGCCCCTTGCGTATTCAGCTCATCGAGCATCTGGTTCGTTCTGATCGCGTTCTTGCCCAGGGGCAGGCGGACATCGCGCAAGAGCACCAGTTTCTCGGCCCTTCGGTCGGGCAAAACCTGCCTGAGCCGCTTCAACCGGGGCAAGAGGCTCCGCATATCGCGATGATTGCACAGGCTGACGCCGATCCGCCCGTCTCCCTCCAGGAACACTTCGAGATCGCGCGAGGGAGACTTGCCATTCGAGTTCCAGCCCTCCGCCGCGGCATGAACCAGTAGTGGAATTCCGTGTGTCAAGATATGATCCATTTGAGCGAGCGTGTCGCCCGACGATGCGACGTCAAGTCGCTCTTGCCAGATTCGTGAAACGAATGCTTTGTCAGAGATCGTCGGAACGACCCTGCGATCGGAGACAGCGTCGAATAGCTCCGCGCAAACCGAAAGGATCTTCCTTGGCGTGCAACCGCGGAGGCCGACCGTTTTCTCCAGTCTTGACTTATCCAGCGGCCAGAGCGGATCGCCTTTCGCTGTGCGTAGTTCGGCCAGTCGTCGTTCACCAGCCATACGCGCCTGGACGAGCCGGAAAGCGTTATCCCAGTCGAGCGGCCCGAGTGAGGTCTGATGAACGGCCATGCGCGCCCCGGCCGGCCGGAGAGCTCCCTCAGGGTTGTATAGATTCAGGTAGTCTACGTAAGTCGACTGAACGCAACTGATCAGTACGAGATTGGTGGTCTCATTGAACAGTCTCATTATGACTTGACCTAACGTCCCGATAGCCCCCCTGTCCTCAGGGTGGGACATGAGCGCTTCGATCTGGTCGAAGCAGAGGACGATCGGGATTCTCGACCCGGCGAGATGGCAGAGGTCGAGCACGACCCGCTGGGCCTGTTCTTCGAAATCGTCGTCCTCGGCCGGCGCGGCTACGTCGAGAGCAGCCAGGGCCGAATCCGGAAGCGGGTCGCCCATGAGCCACGCCCGGGTATCCCGTAAGTGCCGGCCCATCATAAAGCGAACGAGCACGGTGCAGAAGTCGCGGCTAAGCTGCAGTTCCCCGCTGAGCCGGTCGAGGTAACTGTCCAGAAGAGCCTTGAGGAGGGCGGGATCGGGATATTCCTGTTTGAGGCACTCCCACCAGACCAAAAGGTCGGCATCGGTGTGGCAGAGAGAGCCAAGACGGCGGAGCAGAATGCGTTTCAGTTGTGGCGTACTGTCGGGTGCTTCGCGGAGCAGGTCCTCGACGAAGTTTCGCCGCAGGTGCCGCCAAAGCCGCTGGGGGCCGGTTTGGAGTCGAACCGCGACAAAGACCGTCTCGGGTTGCAAGGGGTCGAGAACTCGCGGCTCGACGTCCCGGCAATACTGCCGCAACCGCGCCAGGAGGTGGGTCTTCCCGCTTCCCGGCTCGCCGTGGATCAAGACCGAGCTGCTGCCCCATTGCCGGCGGACTGACTCTAGCGCGTTGCAGCAGGTCTGAAAGGCCTTAGCGTGGATCTCGGGCACATCGGGCGGCGATGGCCTCCACGGGTCGCTGACGATCGTGACGCGGAAGGGATTGACGATGCCGGAGAGCTCGCTCATCTCATGACCTCAGTGCGATGCCGACGAAGTAATCGCCAGTCCCGTCTGTGACCAGCTCCGCGCGATCTTGCTCCGAGAGGCCGGCCGGGTAATCGTGCCGGTGCAGTGCGACCTTGCCCGCGTCGGCCAGATGCAGGACGGCTCGGTCAAATGCGGATTTTTCGATATTCTGAAAGTCCATCGCGCGGCGGAGTTCGCGCAATTGCACCAGTGCACCATTAGCCGCACCAGGGTGGACGTCGAGCATCTGGTCGAGGATGAGTGCCGGCAGTGAATCGTCGACGGCCGACAGTGAGTCGTCGACGGGCGATGCTGAGTCGTCGACAGCCGGCGTTGCGGGCGTCGTCAGCTCGGCAGTGTGACTGGCCTGCGGCGAGGCCTCGCCGCATGTGAGAAGCAAGCGCGCTGCTTGGTGGACCTGTTCCATCGTCACATTGTATTTTGAGAGATGCTTGACGCACTGGCTTAACGCGACCTGCACGTGAGGCCGAAGGTCCATCGGCTTGCAGCTTAGGAGCGGCGACTTGCCACCTGGCAGTGGTGGCACTTCAAAGAGCCTTCCGGAGGCGAGCATCTCCTTCTTGAGCTCGTTACATTGCTTCGCGGACAACCCTTTCCGCGTGGACTTCGCCTGTTTCTCAACGTCCGCCCAACTCCGCGGCAAGTCGGCTACCACGGCCGCGATCGCATCGGCGTAATAGCTTCGCGAATGACACCAATACCTTGGCTGCTTGCCTTTTAGGGGCTCGTACTCGAAAACCCTGCCCTCGGACACCAGCTTTCTTAAGTTTTGCTCGACGAGTTTTTGGGGCCGGTCGCGCGTTTTGAGGAGATCCTTCCGGACCTTCTCGGCCGTCACAGGCTCCTGCGCATTATCCAGAGCTTCGATCAAGACATCGAGAAGCTCTCGATCGACAAATTCCGAGCGAGACCAGAATCTGGGTTGCTTGCTCCTTCCGGACGGCTCAAATTCGAAGGCTTTACCCCCCTGCACCAGCTCGTTCAACTGCTCAGTGATGATCTTGACCGGCTGCTTGTACGGGCCACTGAGGCCTTCTCTTATCTTCTCCGCCGTTAGTGGCTCTTGGGCCTTATCCAAAGATTTGAGCAAGACCTCGAGAAGCTCCGGATCCACAGCAACCGTCTCGGTGGTAGTCATGATGGTTCCTCCCGCGCAGGGTCTTGCTCGAGCTCAAAGGGCAAGCGGAGACGCAACAAACCAATACACCGCAGCGCAACCAAGATGCAATCCTGCCCGGCCTGCTTGTCAGGACCGGGAGTTGCTTGCAGTTAAAGCTTCTGCAAGCGACTGTCCTTCGGCAGGCCGGCTTTGCCGCCCACGATTCCTGACTTTCGGTTCCGGCCACACCGCCGCAGTCGCGGAACTTACGTATGTCCGGCCTCAGTGAGGCATCCTCCAATCCGTCATAACTAGCGACATGCTACCAGTCAGACAGGCATATCGAAAGCATCTTGTAAGGGCACGCGCCAAAATACACCAAAGCTTCATGAGTCCTAAAATCACGGTGGCGATGGCGACGATCTGCCGGCAAGAGTCGCTGAATATGAAGACTCACGCGGCGGCGATGGCGGCGTTGGCCAGCGCCTCGATCACGGCGTCTGCGGTGGCCTGGGCGGCACGTATGCAGTCGGGAATTCCGACGCCGTCGAAGGCGATGCCGGTCAGGAAGAGCCGGGGATGGCGGGCAAGCTTGCGGCGGATCGCCGCGACGCGGTCGAGATGGCCGAGCGTGTACTGGGGCATGGCGCGGGAATGGCGGATGACGCGGTAGAGCAGAGGATCACCGGTCACGCCGATAAGCTGACCGAGCTCGCTGGTGACCAGGTCGCGCAGAGCCTCATCGCCCAGGTCGAAAAGCTCCGGCTGGGTTGCCCCGCCGACGAACACGCGCAGTAGCGCGGTCCCCGCCGGCGATCGCGAGGGAAACTTGATGCTCGAGAATGAAACAGCCAGGATCGGCCGGCGTTCGATGGCCGGCACAACGGCGCCAAAGCCGTCGAGCGGGTGCTGGATCTGATCGCGGCGATAAGCGACGTTTACTATGAGGGACGAAGCGTAGGGTATGGACCGGAGCTGAAGTGCAAGCGCGGGGTCTTCGGCGTCGATCATCCGGGCCGTGGCATGGGACTCGGTGGTGACGATCACCGCATCGGCTTCCAGAGCTGGCCCATCGAGCAGCTCAACATGCCAGCAAGATGATCCTCCACCACGACTGAGCCTTCGCACGGCCGAGCCTGTCCTCACGGTCCCGGGGGGAAGGTGGGACGCGAGGGTCTGCGGCAGCACGTCCATTCCTCCCTCGAGCGATACGAACATCCCATACCGGGCGCCTGAGGCCTGGTGATCGAGCTTACGAAGCTGGCGGTCGCGCGTCTGTTGGCGCCTGGCGGCAAGGATCAGGCTGCCGTGTTCGCGCTCCATGGCCTGATACTGCGGCAAGGTGGCCAGGAGGCTCAAATCATTCGGGTCGCCCGTGTAGATTCCGCCGACTAAGGGCTGAACCAAGCGTTCCAGGGCCTCGCGCCCTAGCCTGCGGCGGACGAATGACGCCAGGCTCTCCTCCGTGTTCTCTTGGCGGCGGGGAACCAGCAAATCCAGGAGCACGCGCAGCTTGCCTCGCCACGAGAGAACCGGCGTGCTCAAGATGGGAAGGATCCGCTGCGGCGCCATGAGCACGAAGCCTTCCGGGACCGGCAAAAGCTGGCCCTTCCTGACCACGAACGAGCGGCGGTGACTGGAATCGGTCGGGATGATCTGGTCGGAGAGCCCCAGCCGATGGCAAAGGTCGATCGCCCACGGCTTGTTGGTGATGAATGAATCCGGCCCCCCCTCGATCGTGAACCCGTCTGACCGCTCGGTCCAGATGACGCCTCCGATCCGGTCCTTGGCTTCCAGCACGACCAGTTCGACGGGTCTGCGCAGCAGCGTCGCGCACTCGTGGATTCGATGAGCAACAGCCAGACCCGAAAGTCCAGCGCCGATCACCACGATGCGATCACGCTTGCCCAGGGTCGATGTTCTCTCGACCACGTCAACCATCCCTTGACCCTTGCCCATGCCGCTCAAGCAACGCTTTCTTGCTGCTGGCGATCGAACAGTCCCTTGCTTCGAATGTTTCCTTTTTCGAAACCGAACATCAAAACGCCATCTTAACGCTTACCGCTTCTCGGAGCTGCCCTATTCAACCTCGTCGCAAATTTCAATCGAGGAAAAGATGCAATGCCGCCATGCAAAGTCCCCAGTTCCATGAATCTTATTGTAGCAATAGCACCTAGCCCTGGCGATGACGTCCCAATCCGCATCAGTTCTGGGAAAACTCGTGCACCATATCCACCAGCGCGCGCACGTGATCGACCGGTGTTTGTGGTAGTATTCCGTGGCCCAGATTGAAGATGTGGCCAGGTCGCCGGGCCGCCTCGGCGAGGATCCGGCGCACCTGCTGCTGGATCTCGGCACGAGGTGCGAAAAGAACCACCGGGTCCAGGTTTCCTTGCACGGCCACATTCGAGCCAAGGCGCTGCCAGGTCTCTTGGAGGTTCACTCGCCAGTCCAGGCCGATGACGGACCCGCCCGCGTCGCGCTGGAGTTCCAGCAAGCTTCCCGTCCCCGTCCCGAAATGGATGGAGGGAGTGGAAGGCTCGAGCCGGGTGAAGAGCCTAGTCATGTGGGGTTGAACGAATCGCCGGTAATCATCCGGACCGAGGTTGCCGACCCAGCTATCAAAGAGCTGGATGGCCTGGGCACCCGCCTTGATCTGGGCATTCAAGTACACGGCCGTCGCATCCACGAGCCGCTCCATGAGCGAATCCCAAGCGCCCGGATCGCGGTACATGAACGCCTTGGCCTTTTCGTAGTGACGGGAACCGCCGCCTTCAAGGCAATAGCAGGCCAAGGTAAAGGGTGCACCCGCAAACCCAATCAGGGGTATCGCGGGCTTCAGAGCCGACCGGCTCAGACTCACGGCTTGATAGACAAAGTCAAGCGCCTGAGGGTCTTCCAGAGCGATGATCCGGTCGACGTCAGATCCCGCGGTGATGGGGTTGTGAATGATCGGGCCTTCGCCCTTGGAGAATTCAAGGTGAAAACCCAGGGGCTCGAGGATTAGTAGAATATCCGCAAACAAGATGGCTGCATCCACCCCCAGGATCTCGGCTGCGGTTAACGTCACCTCGGTAGCCAGATCCGGGCGCTTGCAGAGTTCAAGAAAGGAAACCTTGGACCGGATGGCTCGATACTCGGCCATGTACCGCCCCGCCTGGCGCATCAGCCAGATGGGAGTGACGGGTGCGGGCTCGCGGCGGCACGCCCGAAGAAAAGGGCTGTTCCAGAGAACCTCTGGATGACCAGAAGAAACCTGACGATCGAATGGTAGGGGCATGGATTGCGGACCGTGGGTACATCTCGTGCATGTTGTGTTGTATTCTTTCCTGACGTGCATTGTAGCGATTTCGCAACAGTTGGCGAACCGGGTGACCACGACCCGACCTGTCTGGGATGCTGTCTCGGAAACAAGAGATGGCGGTTCACCTAGGATATGTTGTCCGGTACCAAAGCAGGTCATAATCCGGCGGCCGAGGCTCGGGCAGCGACCTCAGGCCAGCGCTCGACCAAATGGGGTGAAGAAACCACAACACCAGAGCAGGTGAAAGAATCCATCCGATGACGGAAAACAGCAATGGCCGAGGCAACTTCAAACGGTCCGCTGCCAGGCAGAGTGCCGGTAGCGGTGAAGACGCGGCCTCGGAAGAGAAGACTCAGGAGCTGGGCTCCGGATTGACCCGGAATCCAAATGGGCCGGTGCGAAAACTGCTAGGTCGCTCAGTCGGCTGTACAGAGGACGAGCAACTGCTCAATCGGTCTGTCCCTGCCGAGCCCCTGCCGCAGGCTCCCGAGCTGGGTGCGTTCACCCATACTGACTCTTGGCGCGTGCTGCGCATCCAAGGTGAGTTCGTGCACGGGATCAACGCTCTGGCCGAAGTCGGCGCGGCGGTCTCGGTCTTCGGATCGGCCCGGTTCGGCGAGTCGCATCCGATGTACGAAAAAGCCCGACAGCTTGGCAGACTCCTGGCCGAGGCCGGGTTCGCGGTCATCACCGGGGGTGGTCCCGGAATCATGGAAGCTGCCAACCGAGGTGCCCACGAGGCCGGCGGATTGTCCATCGGTTGCAACATCGAACTGCCGTTCGAGCAGATCAGCAATGAATATCTCGATCTCTCAGTCAACTTTCGCTACTTCTTCGTGCGCAAGACCATGTTCGTGAAGTACTCGGAGGGGTTCGTGATCTTTCCGGGCGGCATCGGCACGCTCGACGAGCTCTTCGAGGCCCTGACCTTGGTGCAAACCCGCAAGATCAGCCGGTTCCCGATCATCCTTTACAATTCCTCGTACTGGAAGGGGCTGCTCGAGTGGATCGAGAACACACAGCTCGCCTCGGGCGCGATTTCTCCTGAGGACCTGAACCTGCTGATCCTGACCGATTCGATCGAAGAGGTCCGTGATGCGATCGTCGAATGTTACAAGACGAGATGCTGGGACACCTGGAAGCGATCGTATGGCGCGCGGATGGACGCCGATCCGCCGGGGGCTCCTGCCACGGCGCCCGATCCGACGAAGGCCGATGCTCAGTAAGCGGTACGGGGTCTCCGCACGTTTCAACTGACGAGATCAACCAAGCTTCGCCTGACGCACTAGATAATCACGGAGAAGAGAGACGATTCTCATTAAGTCAGGGGGGTTATTGAACGAGAGCCAGAACGCTGTGGGCCGAGAATTTCTCAACTACTTTATGGCTTCGAGTTGCTTTCTGAGCTGCTCCCCGCCACGGGATTGATCCGTCTTCATCCGAGTCCATCAGTGGCAAATTTGCATTCCCCTGCACCATCTTCCCTTCTCTTCTGTGGCGATCATCCGTCTTTTTATCCGTGGCCATCATCCGTCTCTTTACCCGTGACTATCATCCGTGGCTGGATTGATCAACCTCGGATCGGCAGAGTCCCACAGCAGCCAGCCGATCATCGGGTAGTTCCGCCAGTCGGCTCAGTATAAGAGATCGCGGCCCCAGTCTTCGTTCTCAATGGCATCCAGTGGCGGAAAAGTACGACGGTCGATCCCCAGCTTTTCGGTGACGATCGTGTACGCCTCCGCCACGCTCAGTTCGACGATCGGGATCAACCGGTCCACGAGGAAGATCCCGGTTGCGGCCCGGCGGTCGTGACGATGATCGGCGCCAGTTGCCAGACCCCGTTGCCTCGATCCACCCAGCGATAGCCTGGCGGAGCGACCCAGATTCCCGCGTCGGCGGCGTCACCGAAGGTGCGCCTTCGTTCCTCGGCGAGCACGCTAAATTCCTCCGAGCCGGCAGCCATGTAGATAAACGCGGCCAGCGCGAGCTGAACGAAGACCTGAGGGAAGTGAGAGTACATCAGGCAGAGTACACCAAAGACCAGCGCCAGCGATCGCCCGACCGTCGCCGCGATCGACGTCGCCCGGGCTCGTCCCAGCCAGCTGCTCAAAAGCGCGCGGAGCACCCGGCCGCCGTCCATCGGAAAGGCAGGCAGCAGATTGAACAAGCCAAGAACCAGGTTCGCGATCAGCAGCTCGCCAAGAAAGCCGCCCACCGGCACGCTCGTTTCCAACACCGCCGAGCCCAGGGCAAGCACTGCGAGCAGCAGGGCGGCGATCGCAAAATTCACTGCGGGGCCAGCCAGCGCGATCAGTAGCTCCGCACCTGGGGCGCGAGGCATTCGTTCCAGCCGCGCCACGCCACCGATCGGGTAGAGCGTGATATCACGCGTGCCAATCCCGAAGCGACGAGCCATGAGCGCGTGCCCGAGTTCATGCAGGACCACGCAGCCAAAAATGCCTACAAGAAAAAGAGGCGACATGCCGGTCGAGAGCACTGGCAAGAACAAAAACAGAAAGGTCGGGTGCACGAACAGGTCGATACCAGCCACCCGGCCGAGCTTCCAAGACATGCGCATCGAAGAGAGTATTCCTTTCCCGGGTCGAGACGGGAGCATCCCGTCCTCATCTCTTCATTATAATTCGCCGCCCCGCATCGGAAAGTTCGAAAAGAAGGCCCTTCGCGGTCCAGCGGAAAGGGAGCCGTCATAGCCGCCAAGTTTTGAGCTTAATGAAGCGGTAAACGAAGATAACGTGACCCTCGAAAGTGGTGAGAGAAACTCAGCCAAGTGCACGCCTCCTTCTCTACAAACAAAGGAACAGTAGTTTCGACAGAGGTGTGCATCTTTGGGGCCGGAGGACGAACGCTCTTCGCCTTTTAAAGCATGCGCGTCCCATACGCACTCTGTGACCGAGGCTTGCTTGCTTCGAACTGAGCGGAGTCAACCCCGAGTGACCTCATGGCCTTACCTGGTTCCGGTGCGCCTTCTTGGGCGGAAAGTGCACTCGCGCCGGGCCCACGCGATTCTCAGCGCGGCGCCGTCTCCAGACGAATCGCTTCTGCTTTGGACAATAACCTGCCATTGATCGCATTCGCCAACATGACCACGTCGGATGCCGCCCGCCAGACAGAGTCGTCCAGGTTGCCTCGGGTGTAGAGCGGAGCGAGGTTGCCGATCACCCCGAGCATCTCCGAGCAGAACAGAAGGTACGTGTAGTCGAGCCGCGGTGAAGTGTCGCCAGGTAAGGGGTTAGATCTGTAGAATTCGGGAGTGTAGTAAAGCTGTGTTACGTCGATTAACTGGACAAACTCGATCAGTTCCCCGAGGAACGCAAGAGTCTCCTTTCGCTTGACTCGGGCCTCGATCGTGATCAGGAACCAAAGAGCGCCGGCCAGCACGACCAGGAGATTGAAGCCGGCATCCGCGGACTCGAAAACCTCCGTGATCGTGCCGAATTCCCAGCGCGTACGGATATGCCGGACGAGATACCAGAGACCCAGAAGACCCACGGTGACCGCCAGCAAGCAAGCAACCCTGATGATGTAGATCGGCCTACGCGCTTGCCGGACGCGCTTATCAGTCTGACGCGCGATCCTCGCCAACTCGGCGGTGAGGCCGGCCAAATTGCTTTCCGGGAACCTGTCGCGAACACGGCGATCCAGATTCTCCGTGGTCTCGATGACTCTGGCGGGATCGAGCCGATGCATCCGGTTCGGAGTCATGCCCCCGGGCAAGTCAACCAGCATGGTCGAAACTCCAATACTCTGGTTCGACACGGGGTCGTTCCCGGGTCCACCACAAGCTGCTGAGGAAAGGCCAAGTGGGCGGCGGGATTGGACGATATTCTCGCGTCGAGATGGCCCTCACTTCAAGGGCTAGACGGCGCCCACGTGCTTCCCGGGCTGAGCCATAGCAGAACAGCAACCCGAAGAATCGATCTAACCGGAATACTCAGCAAAACTCACTGCCCGACGCCTGGCCAGACGGACATACCATCCGTTCGTCAACCATACTCAAAGAGAGGGCGGTTCGTTGACCGTGGAGAATCGCTGCGGCGTACGCGGAAGGGTCAAGGCAGGTCACGACTTCCAGACAATGACGAGGGATAGCAAAAGCACCGTCGCGGAGACTTATCGCTCCAGAATACCCGGCCTGCTCATGGCGAACCCTTTGACGCAAACTTCGAGCTGGGGCCAGTCTTGCGCGGCCGTAACGACTTCATAGCCGCGCTCGTCGATGACCACCGTGTCTTCGGAACGTGCCGAGCTGACGCTGGGGCTCCAGCAAATGGCCGTGTTGGGTTGGAGGATCAGGTCGCTATCGGGGGTGAGCAGGACCTCGCGCGGAGAATACCCAATCGTCGATCCCTGATAATCGAGAGTCCACTCGTGCTGAGCGTCGTACTTCTCGTAGATGCGGCGGGCACGGCGAAAGATCTCGGAGATCGCCTCGGCGGGACGGGAAAAGAAGATGTACGTCCCGTCCAGCATGGCGGCTAGGCGGTGGTTCGAACGGAACTCCGGTTCCGGGGAACCGAATGATACCGTGCGAGTGAGCGAGGCACACAGGCCAAACCGGCGGCCCGTGACGGCGATCGTCGCCCGCTTCAATATGGGCGCGGCTTTGAAAGTCGGCTGCCGGAACCGGCCCAGGCGGTCATCGCTGGCGACTCGCAGGTCGACCGGGACAACCCCCTCGCGGATGAGGCGGTGGGCAAGGTGGCCGGCAACGTCAGCCTCGCGTTCGCCGCGGTCGAAGTTCCGGCACGTTGCTTCGACCGCCAGTGCCAGGGTACGGCCCAATTCGCGCAGCCGCTGCCGCTCCAGCCTGGTCAGCGGCTGACGAAGTCGTCGCAATGCGTCTCCCTCTCGTTTCCAGCCCATGCAGCCGGTTGGGGAGAAATCGGAGACGACCTTCCTGTTATGGCAAAGCTCGGTAATCAGCCCGTACGGATCATCGAACCAGGACCGCTCTTTGAGCTGAAACCCCAGCCCCGCGAGCTCTTCCTCGAAAACGCGACTGCTCTGCACATTATCCGTAATGACAGCCCGCGAAGTACGATTGATGAACAAAAGGATCGAGCTGTATTCCGAAGTCAAATCTTGCCCGAGATCGCCGCCGGAGGTGAACCAGGCGACCGAGTCAGCTCGGCCCAGGACAACGGCATCTTGCTCTGTGGCATCGAGAAATGCACAGACGCGATCGTGCTTCAGCTCGATGTCTTGGCGCCGTTCCCGGATTTCCTCACTTCCGTGGTCAGCCGTCGGGTCAGCCATGACGGGAAAAGTGTCGGTGCAGGGCCGGTCCGCGGCCGTCACCTTGACCGGGTCGTACTCGTCCGAGAGTTCGATGATCCCAGGGATGGCAGAGAGCACTACGTTCGATGGATAATCGGTTGCCAAATCGTCGTCTCCTTCAAGCGACGCCATGCGGACAAGCTCCTCCCTGAGCATCCGCTCAATCACACAACTAACGCGCGCTCAAGTTGTTAGGAAAGACTTGCCTTATCCTTCCAAGCTGCGCTCAAGAATTCAAGGATCTGGGAGAGTAAACTCCTCGAAGTCATTGTCGGAAAGTCGAGATTGTGCCCGCCTCTGGGAACGAGAACCAGCTGATTGGGAACACCGGCCTGCGTCAAGGCGGCGGCCATCTCTTGCGACTGGCTGGGCGGAACGAGGGGATCATCTGCCCCGTGCACCAGAAAGGTGGGTGGATCGTTCGCGCCAACCTGGTCGACCGGAGATGCCGCGCGATAGGTGGCCGGAATCGCGGTCGGGGTCCCGCCTAGAAACTGGGCGACGGCCTTGCCGGCGAGTGGACTCTCGGCATAGAGCGAGGCCAGCTCGGTTGGGGCGGAGAAGCTGACCACCGCCTCAACGGCGGCTGAGTTCTCTGATCCATTTGAGCCGCTTGAGCCTGAACTGGTTCCCAGCAAGTTGGCGAGGTTCGCGCCGGCGGATTCACCCATGGCCGCGATCCGCGTGGAATTGAAGTGGAACGTGCCGGCACTCTGTCGGACCCATCGTATAGCATCCTGCAAATCTTGGATATTCAGCGGCCACGTCGCCGCCCCCGGCGCTGAGAGTGCGTAGTTGGGCGCCACTACGGCATAGCCCGCATGCACAAATGCCGAGGCGATTCGCGGCCCGTATTGGCTCTTGTCAAAGCGACGCCAGCCGCCGCCGTGGATAGCCACGATGACCGGCCAGCCGCCCGGCGGCGGGCTCGAACCCGGAACATAAACGTCAAGCTGCTCTGGTCGTCCGTCGGCCAGTGTATAAGTGATGTTACGCTCGATTTGCACAGCCGGCGGTGAGTTCCTGCGCGTGTGCAGTCCCGGGACTTTCACGTGGCGTGCTAGAGCGGCTACGCCCGAAAGCAGCAACCTTTCCTCGAGACAATTCGTCGGCTGGGGCGAGAAACCCACCCGCCTGCGCTTGCGAATCGTCGGTCGAGATCCCCGCGCTTGTAAACTACGTGATTGCTGTGCGTTCATGGATATACCCGGTTCGCCCTTGGTGATCCCTCTTTTGAGGCGTCCTGTGCGACTCAGCGCGCTATTGCGCGCTTCGGGGACAAGGGAGCTTGCCACACGTTTTCCAAGAACGCAAAAATTTCCGGCAGCAGGTCGCGTGCCTCCGGATACCCAACCTGGGGCTCGAATCCATGGCGGGCGCCGGCGACGACGATCAACCGATGCATGACGCCAAGATTCGAGAGTCGTTCGGCCATACGCACCGACTGCTCAAAGGGCACGAACGGGTCGTCGGTGCCATGGGCCAGAAGCATCGGCGGGACGTCGCTGTGGAGATTCCAAAGCGGTGATGCCGACCGGGCTAGCTCCGGCCACGAATCGACCTGCCCGCCCAGGAAGATCCGTGCCGGGTCGTTGGGCAACCGGCGGGCTCTGACGAGGTTGAGGAGATCCGTCGGGCCGCAAAAGCTCACGACAGACTGGACGCCCAACTCGGTGCCGTCGCGCTCGGACTTGGCCGGCAGGGTGCCCAGAAGCATGGCAAGATGCCCTCCCGCTCCGGTTCCCCAGGCGGTCAGGCGGGCCGGGTCGATATGGTACTCTTCCGCACTCCGGCGGATCCAGGCAACCGCGGCGCGCAGATCATCAAGGACCTCGGGCCAGCTTGGATCCCCAGGACGCGCGAGTAGATAGTCAACCGCAAAGACCACGTAACCGTGGGCCGCCAGCCGTTCGAACGCACCACCGTACTGGAACTTCGATCCACCGATCCAGCTTCCGCCGTGAATGGCCAGTATGGCGGGACGCCTGGGCCGGTTGCCGGCAAGGCCCATAGGACCAGGAGGCAGATACACATCCAGCCTCGCCTGCCGCCCTCCGGTCGATCGATACACCAAATCGCGTCGGACCTGGACAAGGGGCCGATCCGTATCAGGCACCGGCACGCGGGGGTCGCTCAACCAGAGCCACGCGATCGCCGAGACGACGCCCAGCCAGCTCAGCGTCCGCACGGAATGATCAAACATGCAAGGTGCCACACGTGAATAATGAATGATTCACAAGGTCGCGGCGCAATGCTACCTATTTCTATTATAGAATAAGATCTACGCGATCGGCGAAGTTGACAAGCTTGTAAAAAGTGGCGGCCACATACTCCTATGATACCATTCTCACGACCGAAAATGTGCGGACGCCGTGCCGGCTTCATTCGCGCGGCACTTCGCTCTGCGAAAACCTACTTCAACCATTTCTTAGGGTCTTGATCGATGAGTTCCGACACGAAGCCGCCGAGCCTGCTGCAGCAGCGACAGATCGAGGCCAAGATCGTCGGTCCACTCGTGCGAGCGTTTTCAGCCGAAATGGGCCCGGAGCGGACCCTGGCGATCCTTCGCCAGGTGATCACGGACCTGGCGCACCAGTCCGGAGCCGAGCTGGCCAGAACCCTCGGCGAGCAGACCCTGGAGGCCTTCTCACGGACGCTTACACGGTGGCAGGAAGGCGGGGCGCTGGAGATCGAGCTCATCGAGCAGTCGGCCGAGCGGCTCTCGTTCAATGTGGTGCGGTGCCGCTACGCCGAAATGTACCGCGCTTTGGGCCTCTCCGACCTGGGCGCAACACTCTCATGCCAGCGCGATTTTGCTTTGACGGAGGGATTCAACCCCGAGATCAAGCTGGAGCGAACGCAGACCTTGATGGAGGGCGCTTCGTGCTGCGATTTCCGGTTTCGGACGGTCGAAAAAATTGGTTCGCTCGACGATCGCCCGCAAGAACAAACCAAGCGCGAGTGCGGCCCGATGCCCGAAAGCCCACCGGTCTAGCGCGGCTGGGCGGCGTGAATGGCCGGATGGGCAGCCTCGTCGCGAGTGCCGGGCCGAGCAGCCGTTGCGACGAACGGGAACGGTGCGCCGAGCAGCTTTATCAAGAGCTCTTGCTGGCTTTTCGAGAGAACCACGCTCGCCTTCCGGTTGAAGGCCTGATCGTCGGCCGGGGTGAATCGACCCTTGCTCCGCAGGCTGTTGCGGTCGGCGATGATCGCGGCCAGCGTGTGCTGCTGTTCCGGAGTGAGCCGGAGGTATTCGACAACCATGGGTCGACCCAGAAGGGCCGAAGCCCCCTCCCACTGGAGCTCGATCTGCCAGAGCCGCTCGAGCTGATTGCCGGTGAGGTTCTTTCCCAGCCATTCGAGCTGAGCTTCATCGATGGCCCGACGATCGGCGACGACCGCCGTACCGGTCTTGCCACGCAGCGCCAGGGCCCGGCGCGTCAGCTCGTTGATCTGATTCTGAGCACCCAAGACCTGGGAACGATCGAGCTTCAGATCGGCCTGAACGTCCGGCCGCGACAGCAGCAGCAGCGGTGCGGTGCGAATTCCCAGGCGGTCGTCGGGAAGCACCCATTCCGCACTCGAGGCCCGTCCGATGGCCATTGCCAGAAGTGCAAACGCGAGCCCCGTGGTCATCAACTGGCGACGAACGAACCTTCCCTGGCCTTCGCGCATGACCCGGCTCCTTCCTCGCACCCGAACACCAGCCAGATGCGCTCCGCATCATTCAACTCGTCCCCGGTCATCGAGGGGAACTGCTCACTGAGCAGCCCCGACCTCACCGGGTCGCCCGCCAGTCCCCGGTGGTTATACGGCCAATCGCCCGATCAGGAAAGAGCAACGTCCGGCCATGCGCGACGCCAAGCGAAGACCATGGCCGGAGCGACTTTGCGCGGTCTTTGTAACTTGCCTCACTTTTGGGCATGACAGCAGATGGAAGGGAATCGAACTCAAACGACTCGTCCTGGCCCAAAGCGCCAGGCCGCCAGGCAGAAAAGCAGTCCGGTCCCACCCAGGATCCAGGATGGCGGTCCCGGCACGGCCGTGCCGACCGTGAATAAACCTTCTTGCACGGTAAAGGGTATGGAATTTACTTTTTCGTCCGAAAGAGAGGTCGTACCGCTCGTGTCGACCAGCAGAGAGTAGCTTCCGTTCGGTGCCGAAGCGCTCACGGTGTAAGAGACGTTCATCAAGCCGAACTCATCGCCTTGGTTGACCAGACGGTAGCCCGGAGGAATAGCGAACTCGCTGTCCGAAGCAGTGAAGGAGGTGTTCGGGAATGCGTCCAGAGAGAGCGGTCCGCCCTGGGTGCCGGAGTCGACATAAATGTAAGGTGCTGAGGTCGTGTTGATGGTGGCGTTCGTGAACGAGACGCCGCTGGACCCGTCGATCGAGAACCCGATGGAATCAGCAGCAACATGGATGCCGGGGCTGCCGACCGGGTCCGTATCGGCGAGGAGCACATCGAAGCTGCCCGAGGTGCCCGGCGGTGCAATCACGTTGGGCACCTCGATGACCAGCCCCGACGCACGCGCCAGGCTGACTCCGTCGCTGGCTGCCAGCAGGATCACACTCAGGCAAGCAGCGAAACTTGCCACGGGTCGAAATCGACGATCCCACATACAACGCGGATCATCCAATCCTTTATTCATGACTTGTCCTCACTCTATATGCGCCAGGATCGCTTGAACGTCCAACAGCCTACCAGGCGCACGGCCATCAACAAGTAGGTTCTGGTCCGGAACGTTGCCAAATCGCCACACTGGCCAAAGTATGCCGCTGCGGCCAGGAGTTTGACGCTCGGGCCGGACGGGCATTCTTGACCCACTCCGGCCCGGCGATCACGAGACGTTCGGGAGCGCCGTGCCGATCAGCTTGCGAACCAGCGTGTAGTCGTTGACATCGACCTTGCCGTCGCCGTTGATGTCGCCGAAGATTGTCGGCACCGTGCCCAAGAAGCCGAGCATTTGGTTGCGAACCAAAACCAGGTCTTGGGCGTTGACCACACCGTCGTCGTTCACATCACCCGGCAGCACGTCGAGCCGGCGTGTAAAGGCGATCTCCCCATTGGCTATGGTGATGGTTACTCGATCGGCCAAGTTGATCGGCTGGGCGAGGGTGATCGTGTAGCTCGTTCCCGAGCCGGTAACGCTGACCGGGCCGTAGTTCGTGCCGCTGGAGCCGAGAACCGTCACATCACCGGCGGTCAAAGTCACGGGCTGGACGAGAGTGATGTCCAGCCGAAAGATGCCTATCCAGGGCACATCGGTGTTTCGGCCGGCCGGCAGCAGGCGCAGGCCGTCACTTGCGGTCTGGAGGGTCGCGGAGCCTGAAGTTCCCCAGTTGACGCCGACCGATGAGCCGACGGTGGTCTGGACGTTGAAGGCGTTGGTGGTCGCCGCGGTCAGGCCAGTGCTGGAGACTGCAAGGGTATAACCGATACCTGGCTCGCCCAGCGTCAGGGCGGGAAATGGAGCTACGCCGTTCTGGGCTGTCACAGTGAGCGTGCCGCCGAGCGTGGCCCCGCCAGGATTGTTCAAGAGCGCGACGGTCACGCTGCCGGTGAAGTTCGGGTTCACGTTGCCGTAGGGGTCCTCGGCGCTTGCGGTCAGGCCGAAAACGCTGCCAGAGAGGATGCCGCTGGGCGGTTGGGTCGTGACCACGAGCTGCGTGGCCGCGGCGGGCGTCACGCCCATGGCGCTGGTCGTCACAGACGATAGGCCGCTGGCGGTGACCAGGAGTGTGTAGCCGGTGCCCGCCTTGTCGAGTGTGAGCCCCGCGAACTTGGCCACGCCGTCGGTGGCTGTCTCGGCGAGCGTGCCGCCGAGGGTGGCGCCTCCAGGGTTGTTCGCAAGAGCCACGGTGACGGGGCCGTCAAACGAGCTGAGCACGTTGCCCGAGGTGTCCTCGGCGGTCACCATGAAGCCGAAGCTGGAGCCGGCGGTGACGCTGGCGGGCGGCTGCGCAGTGATTGCGAGCTGAGAGGCCGGCTGGGCCTCAAAGCTGCCGATGTCTACGGCGCCATTGACAATCCGCGGGAAGCCTGGGCCACGCTGATCGGTCGTCAACGATTGGCCGGTATTCGGATCGACGGCCAGAGCGTTGCTGCCCTTGTCGATGGCCGGGCTGCTCGGCAGCAGGGCGATGGTCTGGGTTGGTCCGCCGTTGTCGGCCAGTGGGCCGAGCCCGGGGGCGACGACACCAACCTGGTTGCCGTAGACGCCGTTGACCAGGTTCTGCGAATAATCCGTGCCGACTAGGTTGTAACTGCTCGAGGGAGAAATCGCCGAGTAGGAGCCTGCACTGAGGGCAAATAAATCGCTCGGAGATGTGTTGTTTCCGGTCCCTGAGGTGTTCATAGCGATGATGGTATTGTTCAGGGTGGCTGTGCCGCCTTGCACATTGAACCCCGCACCATCGCTGCCCGCTGCGACGTTGTTGTAGGCAATCGTGCAGTTGGTCAGCGTCGTTTCGTCATAGCTGTCGATGCCGGCGGCATAGTAGCTTGCGGACGAATTGTCGGCGATGGTGGAGTTGGTGACCGTCAACATGCCATCGTTTAAGATGCCGCCAGCGTCGCCGCCTGACGAGTTGCCGGCGAGTGCAGAGTTGCTGATTTCCAGAGTGCCGGCGTTGTCGATTCCACCACCAGCTTCCTGGGCCGAGTTGTTCGCGATCGTGGAATCGGCGATTGTCAACGTCCCGGACTCGTTGTCAATTCCTCCCCCCTCGTCAATTCCTCCCCCCTCGGTGGCCGAGTTGCCCTCGATGATGGAACAGCTAATCGACGCCACGGATTCGTTTTCGATTCCCCCGTAGGCGTTGTTTTCGATCGTGCAATGCGCGACCGTCAATGTGCCGCCCAGGAAATTGGCGATGCCTCCGCCATCGTTATCGATTGTACAGTTGGTGACAGATATCGCGCCACTATTGTAAAGCCCACCCCCAAGGCTTTTCGTGAACATGAGGCCGGCCACTTTGACATTAGCACCGCTATCGATCGTGAAGATGCTTCTCGGGTTGGGGGTCGGGTAGCCGCCGACCACGCTCAAGTTGGCTGGTCCGGGGCCCTCGATGTCCATCAAGCCGGTTGTGTTGTCCAGGTCAGGGAGGGCCGAGTTGAGCGTGATCGCGCCCGTGACGGCGAAGTTGATGACGTTATCGCCGGACGTGCTGTCGGCCTGGGTGATGCAGTAGCGCAGATCACCCGAGCTGCCAGAGCCTTCGCCAGTGTCGCCCAAGCTGTTCACGGTCCAGGTTGAGAGCACCGCCGCGGTGAAAGGGCCGATGCTCACACTGGCCAGGCCACTGGCTGACGCCACGAGCACGTAGCCGTTCCCGGGCTCGTCGATCGTGAGCCCGGAGAATGTGGCCACGCCGTTCTGGGCTGTCACAGTGAGCGTGCCGCCGAGCGTGGCCCCGCCAGGATTGTTCAAGAGCGCTACGGTGACGGGGCCGTTGAACGAACTGAGCACGTTGCCCGACGTGTCTTCGGCGGTCACGGTGAAGCCGAAGCCGGACCCGACTGTGACGCGACCGGGCAGCGGTGTGGTCACCGCCAGGAGATTGGTCGATTGGACTTCAAAAGCGCCGATGTCGACGGTGCCTTTGACAATCCGCGAAAAGCCGGGTCCGCGCTGATCGGTCGTCAACGCTTGGTCGGTACTCGGGTCGACCGCCAGCGTGTTGTTGCCCTTGTCGATGGCCGGGCTGCCGGGCAAGAGGGCAATGGTCTGGGTTGGCCCGCCGTTGTCGGAAAGCGCGGCGAGCCCAGGGTTGACGACACCCACCTGGTTGCCGTTGACGCCGTTGGCCAGCCCGCCGGAACCGCCCGTACCGATCATGTTATAACCACTCGAAGGTGAAAGCGTCGCATTCAGGTCAACGTCCAGATCGCTGGGTTGTGCAGCGACGTTTACGGGGCCGGCGGTGTTCAACGCCACGATGGTATTCTTCAGGCTGAGTGTGCCGAAGGATACATCGATCCCCGCAGCCCCGCCACCAGATCCAACGTTGTTGTCTGCGATGGTGCAGTTGGTCAGCGTCGTCATCCCCGCGCTCACGATGCCGCCTCCGTTGCCGCCGGTACCGCCCTCCCCCACGAGACCTGGGACAGAATTGTCTGCGATGGTGGAGTTAGTAGCCGTCAACGTTCCAGACGTGGAGATACCGCCGCCGAGGAGTTCTCCGCCCGAATTGTTAGCGATTGTAGTGCCGATGATTGTGACCGTGCCCGCGTTTTCAATCCCGCCGCCGGCAAGCTCGGCTGAGTTGTTCGCGATCGTGGAATTGACGATCGTCAGCGTCCCGGACTCATTGTCAATTCCTGCCCCTCCACCGCTGGAGCCCTCCTCGGTGGCCGAGTTGCCCTCGATGACGGATGAATCGATCGACACCGTGCCTCCCCCGTTATAGAGGCCCCCTGCGGTGAGGTTATTGGTGATCGCGCAATCGGTGACTGTCAGCGCGCCCGCGTTGGAAAGACCAGCGCTGCCATTCGTGATTGTGAGACCGGCCAGTTTGACATCGGCACCGCTATCGACTGTGAAGATGCTGAAAGCGGGCGACGATCCTGAGGGGCTGGCATATCGTGCCACGGTGAGATTCGCTGCCCCCGGGCCCTCGATGTCGGTCAATCCAGTGGTGTTACCCAGGTCGGGCAGGGCCGAGTTGAGCGTGATCGTGCCCGTGACCGAGAAGTTGATGGTGTTGTTGCCGGTCGTCTTGTCGGCCTGGGTGATGCAGTAGCGGAGGTCACCCGAGTTGCCCGATCCGGTGCCGGAATCGCCCAGGCTGCTCACCGTCCAGTTGGTCGCCGACAGCAGGGCTCGGTCCTCCAGCGGTTCGAGCGTGAATCTCTGACGTTGCGAACGATGAAGCGGCCGGGACGTCAAACCGCGGTTCTTTCGGCGTGCCAGCCAGGTACTGTCCAATCGATGAATGTCCCACATGGTTCCTCTCCTTGGTGTTGCCGCGGGGGCGGCAGGTCCTTTCCCAGGTCGTTGTACGTCGCAAAACGAATGAGGAGAGCTGCAGTGAGCGGATCGATCTGCTTCTGAGGTAACCTGCGGTGTGCTCGAGCGCGCTGCTGTCCTGTCCCGACATAGGGACAAAAAAAACCCGCTCGCGCTCACTGCGCTGCGGGCCACCCTGGCTTCGGTGCCGCCGGCCTGTCGCAAGCCGAAGCACCGGATCAGTCGAATCATCTTATCCAATCGATGTGGACATTATCGCTTCATCGCAATCGCGCGTCTAGTACCAAAACATTTTTTTCAGAGCGAACGAACACTGCGCGCAGAAGCACCCTTGCGAACGATTGCGGGTTCGTCGGCAAGGGTGCGGTTTTATCCTGAGCACGGATCAGTTCGGCGTTGCGTCGGCGGAGGGCTGAGGTCCGCCCAGCCCGCGACGTTCGCGCAGGCTCGGGCGGCGGGGCGCGGCTGGCCTGGATGCGGGCGTCGCACTCGAGTCTGTCGGCTTGGTGGCCGCAGCCGGCGTCGTCGAGCCGGGCTTGGCCTGGGCTTTGGGCTGATCGGTCGCGGGGTTCTGTCCGGTTCGGCGTCCGCCGGAGCCCCCTCGGAAGGAGCTCGCCAGCAGCGAATCGACGTCGAACGGCTTACCGAGCATTTTCTTGAAGGTCGCGAGCTGCCGCCGGTCCATGGCCTTGTAAACCATGGTGTATTGGCGATCGCGAATCCGGTGGTGTTCCTTGAGGCTCTCGTCCATCTTCGCCTTGACCTCGGGTTGCTCCAAGGCACTTCGCATGGCTTCCGGATCAACGTGGCGACGTCCGCCGCGCCCGCTTGGATCGTTCGGTCCAACGAGGGGATCGTCTGGCTGACCGTCGGCGGCCTGATTTGGATCTGTCGCTGGCGTGGGCATCATCGATCGGACGAAGTCCCGGTTCTTCCTCATCAACTCGCTGCGAGCGGCATTACTATGGTTGACGATGTCCTCGATCTCGGCACGCTGGTCGTCGCGGATTCCCAGCTTCTCGGAAACGTCGGCACGCAAGACGGCCCCTGCCCCCTCAACCTGAAGTTGAATCTCACGCAGCCGCTTGGACTGAGCCTTGTCCAGCACTCGGGCGAGTGCGGATTCGGATTCCTGCTGAAATTCTTGCATCGCCTCGCCCATCATCTGACGCGACTGGTTCTGTACCACGTCGCCGGCCATCTGACCTTGGAGCTTTGCCTGCTGCTCGCACGCAGTCGGGTCCATTTCCGGTTGACCGCCGTAGATCCGGGGCTGGTAACCGCGACTGTTGAGTGCACCGTACAAGGGGTTGCCGGCGCCCCAGCCGCGGGCGTCGACTGAGGGATCAACCTGGGTACCCGCCAGTGCCTGAGCCTGAGCTTCCCAGACGGCCTGCGTCCTGGCCGCGTCGCTCTGGGTGCGAAATCCCTGGAAGAAGTCGCTCCGCTTTTTGGCCTGATCGTCGGAGACGCGTTTGATCGCGGCCTTCTGGCGATCGGTAAGCTTCAGCTCCTTTTGAACAGTCTCGTTGTTGGCCAGCCGGAAGAGGTCGGAAGCGAATCCGCCGGGCCCTTCGGGTCCATTGAATGGGGCAGGTTCATTAGGGCCAATGCCCTGGCCACGGTCGTCGCGCCCCGCGGGACCACCTGGGTCGCCGGGCCATCCTGGAGGGGGCTGGGCCTGGGATTTGATCGCCAGGGCCGCCCAGGCGACGACCATGCCTGCCATGACGAGCGCGACTCGGATGCGAGACATCGCGGTGCTCCTCGGAATCGGGGCCGGATAGCGAAGCCCGAGGAGGTCCAGGCATGCCAGACCGGCCCTGGTGTCCATCAATGTAGCACTTTGGTGGTTTTCTCGTCTCCTCTGGCCGCTGTAACTCCAAAAAATAGTTCAACGATCGCCTGCCGGTCCGGGTCGACGGCGCGAACCGGCCTGGCGGCTGGCCAGCACGTTCAATGGCCAATCCGCAGCCAGGCGACCAGGGCCACCATTGCCGACGCGGTACAAAGTCGGATCAGGATGCGGTAGACGGTGAAGCGGTTCCGAGGCAGAACGGCCGCCGCGCCGTCGGTCTCGAACACGGCGGTCTGGGTACTGGCGGATCGTTCCATATGATTCAAGGCCCCCATGCCGACGCAGTGAACCAGCCAGAGCAGCAGGAAGCCGACCCCCTGGTCCAGCCAGGCGCGCCACGGCACGGGCGGTAAGCCGGGTTTCCACCAGGCTGGCGTCACCAGCGGCTGGTCGCTCTGATAGACGAGCAGCCGTGCGGTGCTGGTGGCGACATCGGAGCCGTCGCTGACCCGGAGATTCAGCGCCAGCGGCTGGGGCGTGCCCTTGGCCGGCGTGCCTTGGAGTACGCCCGAGGCCGGGTCGAAGGAAAGACCCGAGGGCAAAGCACTCTCGAGTGTCCAGCGCAACGGCCCACGTCCTCCGCTGGCGGCCAGCGCCACGGTGTAGGGACGGCCGGCGATCGCCTCGGGAAGCGATTCGGGCGTGGTGATCACCAGCGGAAGCGGCTCGCGATCCGCGCGATTTTGCGCCTCGCGACTGCCGGGGGGGACCATGTCGACCGCCTTGGGCAGGAGGGCCATGATCACCATCGTCAGCAGCAGGATGAACAGGAGGGCGCCTGTCAGCTTGGTCACCACCACGGCCACGAATGAGTCTTCGCCCGACCCGCCGAACTCGAGCCCCGAACCTCCGCCCCTGCGATTGCGACGCATAAACTGCCCCTCGTCCTTCCCTCGGACTTTATTGATGCCAGCAGTGCAATCGGCCCAGCGTCCCTACGCGGCTCTCGACGACGAGCCTCCACTCTTGTCGTCGAACATCTTCTTGACGATGTTCCGGTACAGTGAGTTGCCCTGCTCCATGCTCACGTTGATGAGCTCAAGGGCGTCCTTGAGGCTGGTGAGCGTCCGGGCGAGCTGCTCCTGAGTGGTGCGGCTCGATTTCTCGTAGGCCGAGGCCCAGGAATCGGCCAGGCTCTCGATCGCCTGCGTAGCCCGGTCCAGTCCGCGCTTGATGTCCTCAAGCTGAGGATCGGCCGCCGCACTTTGCGCGAGCGCGCCTTCGATGCGCGAGAGCGACGCGGCGCCGCGACGAAGTGAATCGGCGGCTGTCTCCAGCACTTCCAGGTTGGTTCCCAGGCGGCCGATGGCCGCAGTACCCTCCTGGAATGCCACAACCGCAGTGGGCAGCCGGTCGATGGACGCCGTCAACCGGGCCAAGGGCTGTTCGAGGCTGCGGCCAATCTTCTCGGCCTCGACACGCAAGGCCTCCGCCGCCGGGGCCAAGATCGTCGCCAGCTCGCTGCGCAGCCGATCGAGGTGCGGCCCGATCAGCTCGCCAAGCCGGTCCGCCGAGGGATCTTTTGACCCCACACCGGGCAAGACATACTCGACGACCCAGCCGTCCACCCGCGCCAGGAGTGTTTCGGACTTGCGAAAGACGAGCGTCTGCACCAACATCAGTGCCGCGCTCAGGAAGAGCGCCAGGAGGGTGCTGTCAAAGGCGATCTGGAGGGCCGAAGTGACGCCGGTCAGGTTGTTCAAGAACGCGTCCAGGTCCTTCACCATCGGAAGGACCTTGCTGATATTCATGAGGGCCTTGGAAATGCCCTCGACCGTGCCGATGAAGCCGATGACAGGCAGCAAATAAAGGATGTACCGCGTCAAGGTGAAGCGGCCGGCCATGTGCTCCTGGTCTAGCCCCGAGGCTTCCCGGTTGATCTCCATGAGCTGGGCAGCCGTGGGGGCATGAGTCTCGCGCATGTTGCGAAGAAGCTGCCGCACCCGCACGTGCAGGACCCGGCCATCGCCGGTCACGGCGGCGACCAGAGGCGCGTAACCGTCACCTGGCCCCTGTCCCGCGTCCGGTCCCCAATTCTCCCGCCGTAGCGCTCTGCCAATGTACTGAAGCAGCCGGGGTGCGTCCTCGAACGCCCTCTCGTTCCGCCAGAGCCACCAGAGCTCCCGCCCCAGGGTCACGACCGCCCATATGTAAATGGCGGTGCCGACGTACTGCTCCCACCCTCGCTCGAACATGAGCGTGGGGTTGAAGATCATCAGGCCGATCGGAAACAAAAGCGCGAAAACGAGCAACGCTAGAGCGGCCAGGTAGCCCAACCGGGGAGAATCCGTAGCGCTTCGTGCCATCCGTGGAATCCTTTCCATCGGCGTTCGACTGCCAGGGTCGGCAGAACCGTGAAAACCCGTATCAACCCGATCATCGGCAAGACCGGTCCGGGAACTTGAGCGGATTTTCGGGAACTGCCCGAACTTTTTGGCAAGAGCGCGTTTTCCGTGATCGCCTGGAAAAGCATTGTCCCCGCGGCCATCTGGGGGTTATGACCGCGGATCGAGCAGCTTTCGGTAGCGCATCCAGGCTTCCAACCGATTGAGCCAATCGGCGACCAGCGGCCGGTCAGGCGGGTGGATGATATTGCCGCCGAAGCCATGTCCTCCTGTCTCGTAGACGTGGAGCTCGGCCGGCGCCATCGCTCTCTTGAGCGCCAGGTAGCTCGTAACGGCGCCTTCGGCCAGATAGTCATCACCCGCGACAACCCAGAAACTGGGCGCGGTGTCCTTGGGCACCTGAGCGCTGACTTGCCCATGCTCACCGCCGGTCCCTAGGTTGAAGCACGTGTAGACCATGATCGCGAAATTCAGCCGGCAGCTCGTCGTGTCGATGTCGTCAACCGCCTTGTAGCTCCGCCGCTTGGGGTTCAGCAAGGCGTGTTCCACCACCCCGCCCCCCGCGGAGAATCCGATCATGCCGATCCGCTCCGACGCGATACCCAATTCCTTGGCCTTGCTTCGCACCAGGCTGACCGCTCGCTGCCCATCTTGGTGCGCTCCCTGCGGGTTATCCCGCGGCTGCGGCACTCGGTACTTGAGCATGACCGCCGTCACGCCTCGCTCATTCAGCCAGGCGGCCATCGGCTCAGCCTCGTATTCCCAGCCCAGATCAACGTAGCCGCCGCCCGGCGCGATGATCAGGGCAGTGCCGGTATTCTTCACCCACTTGACGGGGCGGCTTATCAACAACTGGGGGCGGGTGACGTCCGTCAGACGAATGTTACCGTCGCCCGAGCGGTTGATCGTGTCCTTGCCCGGTTCGGCGGTCTGGCCGGGAGGCTTGCCCGGCCAGAGGTCCAGGACCGTTGGTTCCACAGCGCGTCCTCCCGGAGTCACGATCAAGAGTGAGACTCAGGGCGCAACATTACATTCGCGCCGCAAATGGTGACCGAAATCGGCTGGATCAGCGAGCCGCCGCGGCCTTTTCAACCTTCTTTTCGACCCGGCCAGGATCCTGGCGCAGCACCAGGACACGGTCGTGGGCGATCAAGACCAGGTCGTCCCGGCCGTCGCCGTCGACATCGCCGATCGCCTGATCACGCGGCTCGTTCGTATCGCCGAGGCCTCGAAAAATCTTGCGCTCGAACAGCTTGAACGCGATGCCATGAAGCAGGTCCTTGTCGCCGTTGAAGGTGGCGATCTCGATCATCTGCTCGTTAACATCGGTGAAAACGACGTCGGCGACCCCGTCGGCGTTGAGGTCGCCGGCAGCCAGGTCGGAGAGCTTGCCCTCGGTACGCTTGGTCTCGTAGCTGGCGATCGTCTTCAAACGCTGGCCCTTGCGGCCGGTCTGAAGCACGCCGAAGCGGTCGGAGCCGGCGATCAGGAGGTCGTCGCGGCCGTCCCCGTCCAGGTCGGCGACGTGCATTCCCTCGAAAGCCAGCGCGCCGACGGAAAGGTTCCCGGCGGGCCGGTAGACTCCGTTTTTCTGGCTCAAAAACAGGAGCGATCGACTATTGCGGTCAAAGAGGACGACCTCTTTTTTGCCGTCGCCGTCAACATCTAAGGCTGCTGCGCCCTGGATGACCGCGCTGCTTTTCCCGGAATTGTACTGATCTTTGATCGTCCACTGGTTCTTGGAATCAAGCAAGATATGGCGGGCAAAGGTATTCTGCGCGACGATCAGGGAGGGTCCGCTCAAATCCATCAGACCGATTCCCGCCGGCGTCGCCGCGGCCATCGGACCGAGGCTGCCGGCAAACGGCTTGGGCGGTTGGTCTTTTTGGCCCAAGAGCAGCACCGGCGAGCCGTAACCGGTAAATACGAGGATATCGGCCAGGCCATCCTGGTTCACATCGAAAGCAGCCAGCCCGGCAGGCGTGCCGGAGAGGCTGGCGATGCCAACCGCCTCGGTCTTGCCCCAGGCGAATGCCGAAAAGCTGCCCGAAGGTTCACGCTTAAGTGCTTTCAGCTCGAAAACATCGGCGCCATTCTGGGCCTTCTTCGTGATGTAGAGCAGTTCCGGGGTCTTGTCGCCGCCGATATCCGCCAGCTCAAGGGCCACTGGCTCGCCGCTGATTGGCAATGGGGCGGGGAAAGTCACGCGACCGGCGTCCAGCACACTGCGGCCGATCTGCTTTTCTTGCTCGGAGAGCACGTAGACCTCGTCTTTGCCGTCGTGGTCGAGGTCGCCCAAGTGGACGCTTCGCCCGCCCAGGAGCCCGGGGAACGACTGTCCTGCGCTTAAGCCCGAGCGAGCGCCCTGGCGGTAGAGCCAGAGCTGAGCCCCCGCCGGATCGGTGACGACCACATCGGCGCGATGATCGCCATCGAGATCGCCCAGGGCCAGCGACCGCCCCCGATCGCTGCCGGCGGGTAGGCCGAAGAAGATGAGCCGGCCCCACTTGTTTTGTTCATCCGTGGCGGACTCATCGAGCGTGAGAACCTTGCACCGGCTGGACTGGTTCTCGATGGTCAAGATTTCCTGGCCGCCTCGACCGTCGATTTGGCCGAAAGCGATCGCTTTGGGCGATTCGACCTGGAACCGCTGCTCCGGTCCCAGCTTCTTCTCGTCGGTGGCGAACCGAACGTGAATCGGATGATCGGTCCCGCTGTCGAGAATCACCAGATCGAGCGCTCCGTTGCCGTCGAGGTCCGTGAGCTTCAGCAATCTCGGATTGGTCGCGGTATGGGGGACGCGTTCCGGCTCGGTGAGCACGCCGGGCGCAGTTTGAAAGACCAGAATCAGTTCACTATCCGCCAAAAGCGCGATGTCGTCGCGACCGTCCTGATCCAGGTCGCCGACGGCCAGGGCTGCCGGGCTCTCGACCGCATCACCAGTGCTGATCCGCTTGCCGCTCGTGAACCGTCCGACCCCCTCGTTGTAAAGGATCTCTACCTCGGCCGGTGTGCCGTAATAGACTAAGTCGGGCTTGCCGTCGCCGTTGAAGTCACCGAGATCGATGCTGACGACCTCTTTATTGACCGGAATGCTGACCAGCCGCATTCTGCGGTCGAACTCGAGCTCGTTGGTATCCTTGCGGAATGGCCGGTTTTCAGCTTCATCGGCCGGACGCTTCGTGGAGAGGAGCAGGTCGATTTGCGACCGGGCGTTGTTGCCGACGATGATGTCGCCGGTCTTGTCGCCGTCCAAGTCACGGATTATCAGATTGCCGATTCGCCGCTCGAGCTTGTAGATCTCCAGCGGCTGGAACCCGAAATAGTCGGAAAGCTTAGGCTCATCACCCCGCTCTCCGCTCCACGCGCGAGAACTCATCGACACAATTGAGGCGCATAGAAGCAGGGCAATGGAAAGGCTTCGAACGCAGGAACGATACGGGAAAACTTGCATGATCCAGGGTCCCGGATGGCTGGGGCGATTCCGCCTTATCCGTAAGACGGAAAAGGACAGACTACGAGCCTGGGAGTCGCGGGGCAAGAGATTCTGTTGATCCTGGTCCATGGCCAGCTCGTGAAAGAACGGGAGCGCCTTTGGGCCAAACCCGGTGAAAGATTGCGGCTCTGGATCAGCGGCCTCGCGTTGCTTCCGCGGTGAAGCCATCGTCCGTCGTCGTCATCGAGCGGCAGTCGAATCGTTTTCTTGCGCCCAGTGCATTCAACAGAGCCGGGAGGGCAAGCAACGGCAACATGACCTTGTGATCTGCGTTGAAATACTGCCGTCCAAGCAGAGGAATTTTCTTGTGTTTCCGTTCCGAGCATCTCGGGAAACGGCAGCAACCAAAATTCGCGAGTGGCCGGCGCCACCATGCACTCCCACAAGACTTTATGGTAATATCAAATTCATGCTCGCTGTGGAGCAGGTCCACAAGGTCTCAGTGGGAGTAACAGATGGTTGCGCCGATCCTCAAGCTTGGTCGAGTGATCTACGAAGCCGTGGCGCGGCTAGTTCGCGCCGCGTCGCCAACCACTTTCGCGGCGGAGGTCTTGACGGTTGTAGCAACTGCGGGCGAGACCGACTGGGCGACATGGAGGCGTTTTGGTCTGGGTTGGAGATTTTGGGCGAGTCTTGGGCAGTGGAGCGGGTTGTTGGCCTTCGTTTGCATTGTCGCTTGCCTGCTCCTGGCCGCAGTTCGCATTTCGTGTCCGGAGGAAGATCTGACCGACGCCAGTTGGTGCCTCTGGTTCAACGTTGCCACGATTGTCTTGCTGTTTTTCGTTCCGGCGCTTGCTGCGGTGTGACCTCAACTTGGTTCGAGGGCAGAAAGGACAGTCTGCCTGCCGGTTCCCGGCTTCCAAACCCATGAAAATCGGCCCTCTTGGCACTCGTGTCGATGGGAGCCGAGACCCGCGGGATAGCGGCCGATTGCCAAGAACGGCTGGGGCATAAGGTGACGCTCGAACCGAAGCCCGAGGCCGCCTGACCGGTATTTTCATGGCAGGCATTTTAGTCGCATTCGACCCCTGCCTGACGCCTGCTTTGCCGCGACACTAGACTGAGGAAGAGCAGAGAAAAAGCAGATGACTTTGCCTGTGCTTGATCTCCTTTTCTCTCTGACCGGGGCGGGGCGGGGCTTGGCCAAAGTTTCTCGCGACCGGGGGCCGGCCGCCACCAGGGAGGGATGTTGGGTGCCGTTTTGCAACCTAGACTTGCAGGTAAACGGCATTCACTCATCTCTCGGACGCGGAGGTCGCCGTGGTCGAAGTGCTCAAGGTCGTTGCGGTCATCTTGACACTCATCAAGTTGCTCGGCCCGTGGGGCATGCTCGCACTACTGGGTGTCATTGTCGCCGCCTTTTTAGCCTTTCGAACTTTTGGTGACAGAATCATGGAAGGATTGGTCACCCATCATGTCCAGGCGCTCGGTAAGGCGTTGAAAGACGCCGCCTTGACAATCCGCTCGATCACCCTCGCACCTGAGCCGGATCCCTCCGTGTTCCGGACCGGGGATGACGAGGACGATGACGCGTTCGAGGCGGATCTCGAAGCGAGCGGAATGCCCGACGGCGAGTACGAGTGGTACAAGATCGACGCCGAGATCATCCCCAAGCCCGACCCGGAGGGGAACCCTGTCGGCTGGGATCCCGGCATGATTCAGATCCGGAAGGATGACGGCGAACGCCGGAGCGCCCTGGAGATCGACATCGATTGCCTGATCGCCCAGACGGAACTTTGGCAGGACGGCGAGTTCGTTGCCCGCGAGTATGGTAATGCTGTGGGGTCCGCCCGGATCAGGCTCTATGTGGGCGTCACTCCCGGAACGCGGGATATCCAGTTCTCTTACATGGGCGAGCCCTTAGGGCGCACGCAATTGCCCACTGGGCCACGCATTCCGGCGTGACGGGGCTTTGATTCCGGGTTAGGGAGGGACATAATGTGGGCCGCACGGGCGACCTCCTGGGACAAAAAAACTAGAGCTGCCCCCAGGCGCACTCCAATCTTACGGCTTGCCGATGAATCTTCTTCCAGCAGGGGTCGTTTGGATGCTCTGATAACCTATGGAGTGGAGCAACAAGCGTTTACACTCACACTATTTTGAGATGTTCTAGCCGCTTTCGATTTGAACCGGCGGATCGCGTCCGTAAATTTCTTGGGCGACCCCGGCCACAATTACCTGAGGAACCTGCTTTGATGTTAGGACCAAAGATTGATTGTCTTTGCCCGAGCGAAGAATTCTTCGTATTTGCATTTCGCGCCGTTCCAGACGTCGAAATGGCCCGTTGCATCAGAGAACGCCACGACGAACTCAATGACACCCTTCTTACTCAGGATACTCGCGGGGATCGTACCGTTTCCCTGGACGGTTAGTGGCATCCCGTACTTGCTCTGCATGTACTTATGAAATTCGCTAACCCTGTAGGCATACCATTTCTTATCTGCTCCGCTCACAACGTTCATGCCGATCACCTTCGCGGCCGCGGGATCGGGAATTTCCTCGCCCGAGTAGTTGAACGCGCGGCTCAGCCTGATCGTGCAGGTGTTTGTAATCCAGGCGGCATTAACATGCCCCCCGATCCCCTGTTTTACCTGCTCTGCGGTGCCGAGAGGATAGTTATCCCAAAGGCGCTGGAATAGCTGCGATATCCGGCTCATGGGTGGTTCCTTGATACGGCTGTGTGGACTCCCGTGGACCTCTGAGGTCTGTCCCAGTTTCTGTTTTTTTCGTCCAGGATGCTAGACCCCAAGGGTGTAGGATGCCTGGTCGAGATGGCTAATGAGTCGGCCCAACCCCCGGTGAAACGCGGAGCGGTGAGCCTCGACTGGGCGCTCCTCGCATCTCGTCAGGTTCTGTCGATTCTCTGGCGTCCCCATCTACGTTCGCCACAGGACAATGCGAGTTATTTTCATCAAACCGTTTTTCAGGTCGTAAACTCATACTGACGGAATCCAATTGACCGCGCGACTGGAGGGGCCGTGAAAGGGTTCGACACCCAAGCCGAGCTTACAATTTTGTCACTTGCACCGAAGTAAGCAGCAGGCGATGTCCCAGAATGTCTCACTCTCAGCGATTGCATCGCGTAAAGTCGTGTAAAGTTCTCAAAAGTCCTGTTGACGCCGGTGAGGGGTGGTGGGTTGCGCTTCACTGAGCCACCCTACGAGACCTGCGTCGTTGTGACTATATATAAATATTATGAATATATGAAATTGTTCAAGCGCGCAGGCTGGACAGGCTCGGATCGTCCAGTAGTTTGTAGGGCTGTACCAGAGGCGCGAGCGCTTCGCCCCGCTGGGTGATGTGAAGCTCGTTGATGGGACCAAGCCGGCCTGAGGCGGCGGCAAGGTAGGCGACGCGGAAGGGATCAACGCGCATCAGGCGGGCGCAGGTGGCGTCAACCGCGGGTAGGTTGGTTCCCATGACGACCACGCCCGAGGCCTTGGGCGTTCCCATGATCGGGCCGTCGCCTTCCATGCCGATGATGCCATCGACGATGGCCAGGTGGGGGTGAACGGTCGCGTTGATGTCCAGGATCGACTGGTGGATGCCCTGGTGATGAAGCACGTTCTTGGGCCAGCCGTAGCAGACCCCCGGCAGCACGCCGAAGAGGTTCTTCATGGACAGCGTGACGCCAGCCCAGTGATGCGTCTTCATCTTGGGCATCGAGATGATCACGTCAGCCCGCCGGAGGGTAAGGGGCAGCATCAGCTCGCGCAGCCGGGTATAGCCTAGCGTGTTGGTCGCGGCGTAGACGTCGTCGTGGTTCAGGTCGATGAACGGGAGCCGGGCCGCGGCAAGCATCGGGGCCATGCCCGACTGATCGAGCACATAGAGGGTGTCGCGGCAATGGCCCTGCCCCTCGGCCACGAGCACCTCTCGAGCCTGCCAGCGGCGGAAGACCTCCGCGGCGGCTCGCACGAGTGCGGGGTGAGTGTTGATTTGGGGTTCGGTACGCGTCGGCTCGACAAGGTTGGGCTTCAGCAGCACGACCTTCCCCTTGATGGTGCTCGAGCCTAAGCCGAGTTCTTCGAGGCCGCTGCGAATGACCGCTTCCAGATCGACTTCGTACGAGCTCGCTTGGGCGATGAACACGTCGGCCCGAAGCGCGGCCTCATCGTAATTGCGAGCGGCATTCAGGGCGAGTGCCGAGGTCGCGGCGGCCCCGGCCCCAGTGAGGAAAGTGCGGCGGCTGATGTTCATGAATTGTGTTCCCGAAGTGGCCAGTGCGCTTCGCTCGAAGCCCAGAGGAGCAGTCCCAGCCCGGCGGTCATGTCCGGCCGGTCGCCGTAGAGCGCGTATGATTCGGCCAGCCAGGAGAGGGCGGCAGCCGGGCAGGCATCCCAGGCCCGCAGGCCAAGGACGCCCCAGCCCAGGGAGATCGGAGCCCGGACCGAGGGAAGGGTCTGGAGGAGATACTCGATCGCCGGGTCGACCGATCGCGGACGCCCCTTGCCCGCGCCCGACGCTAGCGCCAGCAGAGCCAGGCCGGTCGGACCGGGCTGAGGACGAAGCTCATGGCCAAAGACCAAGGTGTTGCCGTAATTCCATCCCCCCCGCGGAAGGGCCCGGTCAATGATGACCAGGGTTCCCTGGGCGACACGGGGATGGTTGCCCAACCCTTCGGCCCGCAGGGCGATGATCGACAAGGCGGTCGGCTCGACCCAAGAATGCGTACCGGCGATCCAGGGCCATCCCACGAGCGAGCCGTCGTGACCGATCGGCCCGTAGCCGCCGGAACCTCGATTGTCGACGGCAAGACCTTTTTGTACTAGCAGCCAATTGCTGGCGCGCCGCTTTTGCTCTTGAGCGATCCCCAGTACGTTCCAGAGCAAGATGGCGTAGGGCGTCGGCCAGCCGGGTTGCCGCAAGCTCGCCGAGACGCCCACCGATCCGTCTTCCTGCTGCATCGTCAGAAGCCAGAGAGCTGCTTCTTGGACTGCCTGATACGTTCCTGCTGCCAACGGTTTGACGAGGCTTTCCAGCAGGCCCAGGCAAGCCAGCACGGTGGGCTCGGCAGCGGGACTGTGGCCCGCACGATAACTCCATGCCCCGGCGCGATCTCGCCTCGTGAGCAGGTCGCTTTGGGCCAGCTCGTTCCAGTCGCTGATTGCCGGCATGATTTCTTGTTCCAGGCGGTAACAGCCGTCCGGCACGACGAACGCCCCCGCCTCGGGCGCGCGAGAGCTGCATCTTGCGCGGATCTTTCCACTAAGCCTAGAACACGTTGCGGATCATCCTGCGACGTCGGCCGGTGCAAGTTCCAATCAGAATGGAGCGGAGGCGAGAGCTATCGCCTGGCGGCGCCTCGTGGTGTTCAGACAACACGTGTTGCCTCGGACGAGAGCTTGCTTTGACATCCTTTCGGCCCGTGACCTAGGGTTGGAGTGATGCTGGTGGCGATGAGTCCGACGGAGTGTATCCAGTCTGTGCACCGGCGAGTCACCCTTCAAAAAGATCGTCATGTGTGCCGTCTAACTCTGGACGGAGCAGCATCAACCACAACCTTTCCTTTCGTGGCTTTCCCAAGGAGACTTTCATGCACGGTTTGATGTCTAAGGTCGAGCGGTTTCTGGTTAGTGAAGACGGCCCGACGGCTGTTGAGTACGCGGTCATGCTGGCTCTGATCCTGGTGGCTTGCATCACTATCGTCACAACGCTCGGCAAGAGCATCAGCGGCACGTTCAGCTCGGTCAACAGCACCCTCGGCGCCAGCTGAGGCACCCGAAGACCGAGGATCAGAACGCCACGGTCACCCGTCAACCTGCAGAGAGGTTTGCCAACCGAGGGTGGAGCAGCGGGCAGTTCCCGTTGCTTCACCCTTTTCTTTTGTCTAGTCGGCAGATTCCAACTCATCCGCTTTGATTTTACGGCGCTGCTCGAGCTTGTGTCGCCAAGATTTGACAGTCCCTAGGATTCGACCCAAGTTACTCATGGACAGTCCGGCTGGGAACCCGGCCGGCGGCCGTTCCGAGCGTCAAGGGAATGGTCGGAACGACGGCAGCACGAGGAGGAGCTTGTGATGGCAGAGGTGTCTCCGGGGGTAATCTTGCTGGTCTCGGGGGTCCTGGTGTTTGCAGCGGTTATCGACGGCCGCAAGCTTCGCGTCCCCAACTGGCTGACGTTTCCCTTCATCGTGGGCGGACTGGCATTCCATGTCGGGGCCGACGGCAGTTGGGGCTTTCTCAAGTCCCTGGAGGGGGCAGCCTTGGGGCTGGTCCTCCTTCTTGTGCTGCATTCGCTGGGGGGCATGGGAGCTGGAGACGTCAAGCTGCTGGCCGGTGTCGGTGCCTGGATGGGTCCCTGGGCGACAACCTGCGCATTCGTGGCAACCGGGTTGGCCGGGGGCGTGATCGCCCTGGTAATGATGATCCTCTCGGGAGATCTCGTAGGTCGCCTGGCGATGATGCAAACCATCGCGCATGAGATCCTCTCGATCCGCAGTTTCGCGCGGTGGGCCGAGGTGGCCGAGCTGGCCAAAGCGCGCAAGAGCCAAATGACGCTTCTTCCCTACGCAATTCCAATCGCGGTCGGATCCATCAGCTACTTCGCCATCAGCTACTTCAGCGGGATGGGTCGGTTCTTCTGATATGGCAGGCTCGAGAGGGGACGCGCCTGCGAACCGCGAGCAACCTTTTCGATCGGGCTCGAGCCCATAAACGGGTGGAAAGTGAGCGGGGCTGATGAACGGCAAATCGATAATCATGCTTGTCCTGGCGGTCGTGCTTGGCTTAGGAGCCATGGTCGCGACCCGGCGGCTCGTGAGCCGTCCCGCCGCGCCGGTGGAGGAAACGCAAGAGATATTGGTCGCAGCGCGCGACTTTAAGGAAGAGGAGACCCTCAAGCCCGACATGGTCACGTCTGTCCGGAAGAACAAGAAGGACGTTCCGGTCGGCGCGTTCACATCGTTCAAGGACGTGGAGGAACGGTGGGTAAAGACGACCATGCTGGAAGGGGACCCGATCATCGACAAGAAGCTCGGGCCCAAGGGGAGCCCTCCGGGACTGGTGGCGAACATTCCGCAGGGAATGCGCGCATTCGCCGTCGAGGTGAGCGAGCAGTCGGGCGTCTCCGGTTTCATCCTTCCGGGACACCGTGTCGATGTGATCCGGTATGAACCCGGTGAGAGGGGGCAGCAGCACGCCGAGACGATTCTCCAGAACATTCAGGTCCTCGCGGCCGGCCAGGTCTTCACCCGGCCGGAAGAGAAAGCTCTGCAAAACCGCACCGTGACCGTGGCCATATCCCCTGAGCAGGTCGATATCCTCGTCGCTGCCCGGGCCAAGGGGCCGCTTTCGCTCTCGCTCCGTGGAGTCAACGATCACGCAATCGTCCAGCAACCCAAAGCCAAGCCGGAGCTCAGCGACGAAGAACGTCAGCAGAGGGAGAAGGTTCAAAAGGAGCTCGACGAACTCAGGTTGGCGCTGGCCAAGAACGACCAAGAACGTCAGCAGAGAGAGAAGGAGCTCGCGGAAATCAAGGAGGCGCTGGCCAAGAAGCTAGCCGAGCAACCCCCGCCTCCGCCGCCGGCCAGGGTGCCGGAGCCGAAGCAACCTGAGCTGCGCTGGGTCTTCATCTACCGGCCGCTCTTGGACAAGAAAGACCGGGACTATCCCGAACGCGTGGGCGTCACTGACGCGTCAAGGACCCTCGCTCAGAAGAAAAAGGCCGAGGATGATGGGGAGCCCCGCGGTTTCGGCTATGGTGCCAGTGCGGACTCGAATCCCAATCCTAACCTTCAGGGCGCCCCCGGTGGGAACCCCTGATCATCGACCATCCCTCCCTGGTGCTGCGCCACCAGATCAACGGATCGATCGCGACACGACTGACGTCGAGCCGCTGTCCCTTGGAATGCCAGGGAAGCGAGATCCTTAGCGCACGAGTTATAATGATATGAGGGATGTGATAAGAGTTGTCCTGGTGGATCCCGGCGAGGAGTCGAGGAAGACGCTCCAGCGTGTTCTGGGGAGCCTGGGGTCGCTCTGGATCGCCGAGGTCTTCCCTAGCTATCAGGCTGCAGGAAGCCGGATCACCGAGATCGCTCCGGACCTCTGTCTGGTCAACCTCGACTCCGAACCTAACCAGGCCATCGAGCTGATCGCCAGCCTCAGCCAGGCTTGTCCCACCGCCATCCTTCTGCCGGCGAGCTGCGCCTGCGACAGCGCCCTGATTCTCAAGTCCATCCGCGCAGGCGCCAGAGAGTTTCTCACCCTGCCGACGGAAGCCACCGAGCTGATGGACATTGTCATGCGGCTCTTCCGTGGCCGCGACGACTCTCCTTCGGCAGCGGTTAGGGGACCGCAGATTGTTACGGTAACCGGGGCGGCCGGGGGCGTCGGCTGCACCTCGCTGGCAGTGAACCTGGCCACGAGCCTGGCGGCCAACCACGAGCTCGAGACGATTCTCCTGGATTTCGACCTGATGTTCGGATCGGTCGATGCCTGTCTGGACATCATTCCCGACAACACGCTGTACAACGTGGTCCAGAGCTACGACCGCCTGGACCTGACGCTGCTGAAGCGGTCGATGACCCGCCACAGCTCCGGCCTCTACGTACTGCCTCATCCAGTAGCCCTGGAGGACGCCGCCAAGATCGACCCCGAAACCTTGAAGCGCGTGCTTGGGCTGCTCAAGGCGGCCTTCCCTTGTCTGGTCATCGACACCAGCAAGGGGCTGCAATCCTCCGACTTCGTCGCCTTCGAGATGGCCGACGTGATCCTCATGATCATCGTGCTGGATCTTAACTGCCTGCGAAACACGGCCCGGCTGCTGAACCTGTTCAAGCAGTTCGACGGCATGGCTGAGCGGGTCAAGTTGGTCGTCAACCGCGCGGGCGCCGTCGAGACGGAGATCAGTCTCAAGAAGGCTGAAGAGACGCTCAAAATGCCAGTGGCCTGGCAGATTCCGTTCGCGTCGAAGCCGTTCCAGAACGCGCGAATCCGGGGCGTGCCACTCTCCGAAGTGGCCTCCGGAACACGGCCTCACCAGGCCATCCTGGAAATTGCCAAGAGCCTTTACCCGACAACCTCCGGCGAGACGGAGAAGCGCAAGAAGGGGCTCTTCGCCGCCTTTTATTAAAGGGTGATATCCGAGGGAGCGATTTGCAATGTTGCGAGGTATGGGACGCAGTCCGTTTGGTCCGCGGGTGCCGTTTGGGAACACGCCGGCAAGCCCCGCCGAGGCAGCGCCGGCGGCCGCCGAAAACAACGCGCCTGGAGCGGCCCCGCCGCCACCACCGCCACCGCCACCGCGCCGATCCGAATCGCCCAAAGAGGCGGATCCGGCCGTCGAGGCGTACGAGACGCTCAAGCGTCACATCCACATGCAGCTTGTTGACCGGCTCGACATGAACCGGGTCAGCGAGATGGACCCGAAGACCCTCCGCAACGAGATTCGCGGGATCGTCGAGCACCTCTGCGACACCGAGAACCCGCTCTTAAACCGTAACGAGCGCCAGCGTCTGGTCAACGAGATCTTGGATGAGACTTTCGGCTTCGGCCCGCTGGAGTTGTTGCTCAAGGACGACAAGATCGGCGACATCATGATCAACGGCCCCAAGAAGATCTTCATCGAGAAGGAGGGGCGGATCCAGAAGTCGGAGGTCGTCTTCCGCGACAGCGAGCATTTGCTTCAGATCATCGACCGAATCGTCTCCCGCGTGGGCCGCCGGGTCGACGAGACCTCGCCCATGGTCGACGCCCGCCTGCCCAATGGCTCGCGATTCAACGCCATCATTCCACCCCTAGCCCTGGACGGACCGGTCGTCACCATCCGTATGTTCGGCTCGCGGCCCCTGACCAAGGACGACCTGCTGCGCTTCAAGGCCTTCACGCCCGAGATGCTCGCCCTCATGGAAGGCGCGATGAAGGCCCGTCTGAACATCATCATCTCGGGAGGTACCGGCTCGGGCAAGACGACTCTCTTAAACACGCTTTCCGCCTTCATCCAGCCCGATCACCGCGTGATCACCATCGAAGACGCGGCTGAGCTCCAGCTCCAGCAAGACCACGTGGTCCGGCTGGAAACCCGGCCGCCGAACATCGAGGGCCGCGGGGCCATCACCGCGACAGACCTTGTGAAAAACGCCCTGCGTATGCGGCCCGATAGGATCATCATCGGCGAGTGCCGCGGTTCCGAGACCTTGGACATGATCCAGGCCATGAACACCGGTCACGAGGGCTCGATGACCACCGTCCACGCCAACACCCCACGCGATGCCATGAGCCGGCTTGAGACGATGATCAGCATGGCCGGTCTGGAGTTGCCCATCCGCGCCCTCCGCGCTCAGTTCTCCGCGGCCATCGACCTGATCATCCAGGCCAGCCGTCTGCAGGGCGGTCCGCGCAAGGTGACGAGCATCTCCGAGGTCGTCGGCATGGAAGGCGAGACGATCATCATGCAAGAGGTATTCGCCTTCCGCCAGGTCGGCGTCGACCCCAACGGCCGGGCCTTCGGCGAGTTCATCTCGACCGGCATCCGCCCCACCTTCATGGACCGTCTTGAATACGCCGGATATCACCTTTCTCCCGACATCTTCCGCCAGCGCGTGATGCTGAAGGATTAACAATTCGCCGATTCACTCGGCCGCGCCGTGAGAACTGGAGCCATTGAGATGGATGACACGATGTTGCTGTCGATCGTAATCGGGATCGGTGTGATCGTCCTGGTCGGCGGCATGGGACTGGTGATGTCCGGCTCGTTCGGCAAGCTCGCCGAGCATCGCCTGGAAGGGCTAACCGGAGGATCGGTCAAACGCACTCGCGAACAGCTTGCCAAGGGAATATTACTCCGCCCCTCAGCCATCAACCTGGGCACCGGCTCGTTCTGGGCGAAGCTCGTGCCTAATCCCGAAAACCTGAACCTGCTGTACGAGCAGGCCGACGTCAATTTGACGTTCAACTCGTTCATGGCCCTGGTGATCGGCCTAGCGGTCGTCGGCGTGGCGGTTGGCGTGATCTTCAGCCTGCCCATTGTTGCGATCCCGCTGGGGTCGGCATTCTTGGCCGCCCTCCCCTTTTTCTGGTTGCTCAAGCGAAAGCAGAAGCGAATCAAGCTATTCGTCGAGGCCATGCCCGAGGCCGTCGAGCTCATCGGCCGCGCCCTCCGCGCCGGGCACGGCCTGGCCTCGGGGCTGCACCTGGTCGCCGAAGAGATGCGCGGGCCGATCGCCGACGAGTTCAACCGGGTCTTCGAAGAGCAGAACCTGGGCATCCCCATCGAGCTCTCGCTCCGCAACATGGCCGACCGCATACCCGTCATGGATGTGCGCTTCTTCGTGATCGCGATCATCATCCAGCGGGCCACCGGCGGCGACCTTGCCGAGGTGCTCGACAAGATCGGCCGGCTGATCCGCCAACGTTATGAGCTCTTGGGACACGTCAAGGCGCTTACGGCGGAGGGACGGCTTTCGGGCATCGTGCTGTTAGCCTTGCCCCCCGGTCTTCTAGCCTTTCTCTCGTTCTCGAACTATGGATATATTAGCCCCCTCTTTACTACCTCGGTCGGTACCAAGATGCTCGTGGTGACCGGGGTGCTGCAATTGCTGGGCGCCTGGATGATCAACAAGATCGTTGCGATCAAGGTGTGATCCGCCGTGATTTTTACTCTTGAGAACCTGCTCCCTTATATCGTCTTCTTGTCGATCACCCTGGCTGTCTGGGTGATCCTCACAGTGCTTGGCGACCGGACCGGCGGCAAGGCCGAGGACCGGCTGCGGCGGATCATGAACCCCTCGCTGGGACGCAAGGCGAACGAGGAGCAGCTCGCCAAGCGCCAAGAGAAATTCCAGACCCAGGTGGCCAAGGCGGCCAACAAGCTGGGCCAGTCGCTTCGCCCCTCCGACGAGCAAGAGCTGGGCAAGCTGCGACTGAAGTTGCTCAATGCCGGCTTTCGCCACGAGAACTCGATAGCTATCTTCTTCGGCATCAAGGCCATCTTGATGCTGCTGGGGCTGACGATCGTCTTCCCCTTAGCCGCGCTGAAGTTCGGTATGACCCGAAACGCGTTTACCCTCACGGCCATAGCCGGCGGGCTGGGCTTCTACTTCCCCGGCATGATCGTCGACAACCGCAAGAAGAAGCGCTCGGAATCGATCTTCCTGGGATTGCCCGACGCGCTGGACCTGATGGTGGTGTGCGTCGAAGCAGGCCTTGGCCTCGATTCGGCGATGCGCCGCGTCACCAGCGAGCTGTCCACCTCCTGCCCGGTGCTTTGCGAGGAGTTCGCCATCTCCAACTTTCAGCTTCAGATGGGCCGCCCGCGCAAGGACGTGCTTCGTGATCTGGGCTTGCGAACCGGCGTGGACGACATGCGTTCGCTGTCCGCCGTGATCATTCAGGCTGAGAAGTTCGGTTCGAGCATCGGCGCGGCACTGCGGGTCCAGTCCGATGCCATGCGGCTGCGGCGGCGTCAATACGCCGAGGAACGCGCCGCCAAGACCGCCGTCAAGATCATGATTCCCCTGATTCTGTTCATCTTCCCCGGCGTCTTCGTGGTTCTGGTCGGTCCTGCGGGCATTCAGATCGCCAACACGCTGATGGCGAAGTAGCAAGGAGCCGGCAATGCGCAAGCTGGCATTTCAAGACGGCGAGGACATGCAGGAGGCGCGCCCCCGCTCCAAAGTGCCACTGATCTTCATGGGTTTCTTTCTCTTCATGGGGCTCGGTCCACTGGCCCTGGAAGGCGCGTCCTTGTGCCTCTCGAACTGGAAGGAGTGCATGGGAATCCGGGCCGAAGTCAAAACGCCCGTTCTGGACAATATCCAGGATAGCGTGGAGGACACGAGGGAGATCTTCTGGAACGAGATTACCCCTTACTTTCGCAGCCTTCCTTGGGACCCCAGGATGGTTCTTCCGGCCGCCAGTCTGGTGATGGTAGGCGCGATGCTCTTGCTTCGCCGCTGAGTTTTTGCACCGTGCGCCGCGGCACGCCTGAGGGGTTGACAGCCCGCCCCAGCCGGACCATTCTAAAGAGTATCCCATGCCGAAGTGGCGGAATGGCAGACGCGCCGGACTCAAAATCCGGTGGGGTAACACCCGTGTGGGTTCAAGTCCCACCTTCGGTACTCTCCCGAAAGCACACGCATTGAGCCGACTGAGAGCGACAAAACACAGTCTTTTACCGTGCGAAACGCTTCCTCATCTCCGCCTCATCTGATTGCCTCATCACGTCAGGATACGACTGAAACCGGCCCAATCCGGCCCCCGACTGCTACCCCAAATGCTACCCGCCTGCTACCCGATGACCCCGACCTAGCCGCCGTCATGGCCGCCTGGCCCAAACTGCCCGAGGCGATCCGCGCCGGGATCGTCGCGATGGTCAAGGCCGCCGCGGAGTGATCGCATTCAGCCCTATGGCGATCGGTCCGGCGGACCGCCTTGACCAATCGCAGGGACTTGACGTATCGATTGAATGCGGCCGCCCGGCGCCGGGCCTGGTCCCGTGATTCTCGATCTGGCGGCCCCGGTCAGCTTCAGCGTTTTGTTAGCCACGGACTTCCTCTCACGGCGATCATGCCCTCCGTGGCTCTAATCAAAGGTCTTTTCTGTTCTGTCCGCGAGGACAACTTTGCGGACGGTAAAAACAGGCGTCAGTTCGTTGTCTTTAGCGAAGCGAAGCGTCCTATGCTTGGGGTTGTTGTCGTCGTACGGGATGATGAGAGAGACAAAGTGGCTGTCGATGAAACTAACGTCAGGCTTCTCAGCAAGCTGAGTCTCATAAACGATTTGGTCGTCTTTGATGAACGCTAAATGGCCATGCAGCTCTTTGATGGGCACGTCTGGCTCAGTTCTGATCATCACGTGCACCATGAGGAGTTTGTGACCCCTGTCGAAAAAGCCAAAGTCGAGCTCTCTTGACCGCGAGAAACCACCAGACCCAGACCACTCAGCTCGGTACCATTCTCGCGGTTGCAGGGGAGGATCTAGCTTGTTCAGCTCGGCGGGCGTTTTGTCCTTGGCTTCTTCCCACCAGTCCGTCTCGGTGACAGACTTAGGGAGCTTGCGGGCCTTGTAGTTGGCAATCATCTCGTCCCACTGCCTGTCCGAGACATTATGACTCTTTTTCCATTTTGCCTGGGCAGCTGCCCGGTCTGCGGCCTTCTCTGCACCAGGGAAAGGCCATGAGAGATCAGGACCTTTCGGTTCAGCGGTTCTCGTGTTTCGATGGGCCGGGGGGACCCACGAAGAAGGCCAACAGGATACCGAGCGCAACGGAAAGACCCTGCGTGCCGAAGTAGGCCTTGATGCTACCGAATGCGAGCACGCGGCGCACAGCAACGAAGCCAAGGGCAGCAGCAACCATCAGGGCGCCAATCAGCCCGAGGTACAACCCCGCTCCCGGACTGATCTGTGTGGCGAGGAGGGCAGCGAACAGATTATCTGATGAATCGAAAATGGAGCCGGCCTTCCAAATAAGTGCTGCCATCCAGAACACGGCCACTGTACCCCAAGCCTGAACCGCCAGCACGCCCACCTTACGCCACTTTGGCTTGATCAGCACGGCAATGCAAATAGCGATTGCTACCAATGTGATGCCGAGCACAATCTTGCCGTCTCCCTTCAAGCCGATCACGCCTCCGCTTGCGAAGTTCATCCACTTGAACAACGGCGAGACGGCCAAGACAACCAGACCAAGAACGGCTGCCAACGCGGCAATCTTGGTGTGCATGTCTAACTCTTGAATCGCCGGGCCGGGGCTGGGTGCCGATGCGCGAAGCGATCTACCACGAGAATCCGGGGGCGATTCGTCCGTTGCGGCTGCGAAGTCGAAGTCTTCGGCCAGCGGAGCCGACGCAGATTCCGGGGCCGACCTGAATGGCACGGGCGTTGGCTCTGGGCCCTTGACGGATTGAGGCAGTGGTTGCGGGTTGGAAGTGTTGGGGATGTTCAGCGCCAGGCCTGGGCACGACCAATACGGCGCCGCACCTGGGGCACTTGGCCTTGCGACCGGCCGCGTTATCCGGAGCTCGCATCTTCCTGGCACAAGATGGGCAGACGACGGGTATGGGCATGAGAGCACCTCGATGCAAACGGCAATTCGGCAAACTGGCTAACGCACCGCAGTTAAGCTGCGGGGATTTATAAGGGGACGAGAGTCATTCTCCCGGGACGAAAATGGCTCCCGTCCCCCTGACTGGCTCATTCTGGTGTATGCGACCGGCAGTGGCGTGTTCTTTCCGTCGCCTGCGTACGCAAAGGAGGTGAAGACCGCGAGAGGGGCCAAGAAAGACGAGACGGACCGACACAACGCTCGTTGCGGACACATGAGTCCCATCCCTTCGAACAGGAAGGCCCAGTCGCCCGGCATTCCGAATGATAGGGCCGTCGCGACTCCGATGCGTCGCCCGCCGTGGCCAATGCACCTAACAGATCAATGCTAAGTGCCCGTTAGTTTGACTGCAAACACTAATCGACCCTAGTGTTATTTGTTATTTTGCTCGCGACGAATTGGACGAAATTCACGAAAGGACTAAAAATACCGCGATCGACCGTTGTAGCCCGTTCGTCCGCACCGAACCCCCGAGGGGATGAACCTCCTGTTATTTACCTGTTAGCAAGTGAAGCGCCCCGGGCATTCCGCCCGGCTATCCCGACCAGGCCCGCCTCATGACCGAGAATTGCATCCGAGCCGAATGAGCGCCTTTGAAAGAGCCGCTGATCTTCCAGATCCATCCTGACTCGGAATGGCCCGCCAGATCGTGATTTGGTTTGCCAGTACCTGGGGCGATGGTGAGAGTATTAACCTTGCACCTATCTAACAATTGCGAGATACATGCACTTCCGGTTTCCGGAACTACGCTCAGGCGTTGTGCAGTCTGTAGGTTGCAAGCTCCTCAAGTACGTAGTCTGGCAATGCTCTAAGTGCTTGTGTCATCAGGCTATAGCCATAGTTCCGGGCGCGCTCGGACGCGAGGTACGGGTTCATCTGAAGTCGATGCAAGGCCGCCTCGAAGTGATCGCATTTAGCCCTGTGGTGATCGGTCTGGGGGAACGCTTCATTCATAGCACGAGGCCGCCGGTGTACCTCGCAATTGGTATGTACATGGCTGCATGCTGGGGAAACGCTTCATTCATAGCACGAGGCCGCCGGTGTACCTCGCAATTGGTATGTACATGGCTGCATGCTGGGGGAACGCTTCATTCATAGCACGAGGCCGCCGGACCGCTGACCACGCGAACCCCACGAACGCGAAGCCCGCGAAAACCGAAAATCGACCCTGACCCCGCGAAGCCCCGTGACCCCTCGTAGCCCCGTCCACGACGCCGACAAGCGGCCCGGCCGGACACTTCCGCCTTGCCCTTCGACCAAGCTTTCGCGTGGAAGGAGGATCGGCGGGACGGGCGCCCTCGTCAGAGGCTGGAGGTCCTGGCGCAGCGCTTGACGATCAGAAGCCCTACGAGTGGATATCGCCGCCGGTGTTGTCGAAGAAGAGATTCCCGTGGTTGATCAGCGTGCCGGTGTTGTAAATACCACCACCGTCGATAGCAGAATTGTCGACGAAGATACTATTACCAACCGCCACAGTACCGCCGGGGTAGATAGCAATTGCACCGCCGTTGCCATTTTCGGAGCCGACGTTGCCATTGTTGTAGACGACGTCGTTAGGTGCGAAATTGTCGATGAAAATGCTCTCGCTGACTGTGACCATGCCATTCTCACCAGTGAAAATGCCGCCACCGCTAGTGGCAGAGTTGCCAATAAAGATACTGCACTTCACGGTCAGATTGCCACCTGCATCGTTAAAGATTACGCCACCGAACTCAGCAGAGTTACCAGAGAACGTGCAATTGCTAACTGTCAGAGTTTTCTCATTTAAGATTGCACCGCCCACATAATCGGAGGAATTATCGGTAAAAATGCTATTGCTGACGGTCAGAGTTCCGTCGTTGTAGATTGCCGCACCGTACCTACCAGTGTTGCCGGTGAAAATGCATTTCTCGATTGAAAGCGTTGCATAATTCATGATTCCGGATTGACCTTCGCCTGCGGTGATCGTCATGCCGGAAATACTATTGTTATCGGTATCGCCTCGCTGTACGAAGAAGATCGAGCCGATATCGCCGGGATTGTATTGAATCTTTAACTTCGCGGCTCCGGGGCCGTTAATAGCGATGTTGCCAGACAGTCTTGGCAGAGCACCGGCCAGATCGATAGTGCCCTTGGCCTCGATCTTGACGCAGTACTGGTTGCCGAGGTCAGCGTCGGCTTGGTTGATGGCATCCCGCAGGGTGGCTTGCCCGGCGACCGGAGCGACCGGATCATCGGCCGGTGTGTTGACCGTCAGGGCAATGGTCGAAAGCACGGTGCGCCCTTCGAGGCGTTCCAGCGTCAGCCGCCGCCGGGCGTGGGGACGCCGGGCTGGGGCGAACTGCGGCAGAGATCGTGAGATGGCGGACCACCAGCGGACCTTAGGTTCGAAACGCGACATTGGAGGCTCCTCTCGGCACGTGCCTGTTGGGAAAGCAAAAAGCCCCATCGCCCGGACTTCCGAACGACAGAGCCGTAAGGACGCGGATGCATCGCCCGCCGTGAGCAATGCATCTAAGAAATCAATGTAAAGAGCCCGCTAGTTAGACTGCAAACATCAATCCGTCCGATTATTATTTCGATGGTATCGAATTGGACGAAATTCACGAAAGGCCCGGTTGATCGAGATCATCCAGGAGAAACTGCCCAGCTAGGAACCACGGCCCCGATGTCCTGACTCTAGATGCCCCCGGGGACCGCAACCCCGGGGGTTCTGTTTGCCTGGCAGGAGGAACAGGGAGAGACCGAGGCCGAAAAGGCAGAGTTGGCCGAGCTGGACGCGGAAGAAGCCCGGATCACAGCCTACCTCAAGCGTGTGGACCGGGCGGTGAATGAGGCATTGCAGGCAGCGGGATACCATCGGCCAAGCCGAAAACTCCAGTGGATGAAATGCCAGGGCAAACACGTTGACGTATCCGAACCAGTGGACGAATCCATCAGCCACGCTTTATCTCCAATTTGGACATGCACGGTCGCTTATGCGAAGTGCATTCGGTATCCCCTATAGCTGGCAAAGTGCCTATCGGTTGCCAACCTGATTCTGCTATCGGTGGGCAATGGCTTTCGCTGACAACGGTGATGGCGAAGATGAAATGCCTGTTCGCCGAGCTGGCTGGCCCGAATCCTTCAGCAGTGGAGGCCGCGCTTGCGGATGTGGCCGTTCTCGCGTGGGCGGACTGGTGCCGATGCGTGCAAAAGCGGGAAACGCTCGAAGATTGCTCGATCCGGCTTGCGTCCTACCACGATGGCCGGGTTGATCGTGCTCACAAGCGGCTGGTGCGATCACTACGGGCCCTGGCTGCGGTTCGCAAGATCGACCTGACAGCGGTTCAGATCAACATCGACGGCTCGATGTGATATGCTGATTGACTCGGGAACGGCGGAGTAATTACCCGTCGAAGGCCCGGCGTGGCGTGGATGGCCCCCTACTCCCCATCCCCGACCGCGCCCGGCCGGCCCGATCCAGGAGTAGGGATCATGTCTGAGCGATCGCCTGACGATGCCGCCGTATTGAACGCTTGGATCGCAAAGGGAGACTGTAACCCGAGCGTGGCGAAGGAGTGGCTCGAACAAAAGCAGATGGAGTTTGCTCGAACTGAACAACTGCCTGCCTCGGAGTCGCTAACAGTCGGCGAGATGATCGATTTGGTTACAGTGTTGGATAGGCTGCGAAGCTTCGCGGTTCTTTATCCATCGCTTGCCCTCCAACTCTTCCGAAGAGATGAGGTCTTGCGGAAGAGCGAGGGATTTCAGGGGTTCCTGGTATGGAAGGACATCAAATTCCACCGGGGGACGGTCATTGAGGCCGCCAAGGAGTTTCTGGCCCTGCTGGTGGATCGGTTCCAGAAACGGTCCGAAGAACTGAGACAAATGCCCTTGCTGGATGCTGTCCGCCTGCTTACTCAGCCCGAAAACGCCCCAAAACATATCGAACGGGAGAACAACCCCCCCGAGACCCCGGCCGAACTACCCGACCTCGTGAGGCTGGACCAGGCCGCCGCGCTCGTAAACCGCTCCTCCTCTGCTTTGAGGCACTACCGCTCGAAAGGCATGCCGAAACCATACGTGCAAGGGACTAAGGGAAAGCCGAATGAGTACCTTTGGTCCCAAATGCATCCCTGGCTTGAGAACACGTTCAATCGGAAGATCTCAGAGGTCGAGATCCTGAAATTCCGCACTTCTTGAAGAAAATACTCGCTCAATAGTCGATCATGCCCGATCGACCCAGATCAACCTGAACGCCCGCCTCTAAGATCGCTCGCGTGGTCCCGATTCTCATCAGGAGACATGCGAATGATCGAACCTGTCCGCATCGAGCCCGAGGCACTCTACGATGACGGATCGCTCCGTCAGGCGCTCGGACTGACCCCCGCCACTCTGGCCGCCGCCCGGCGCGCTGGATCGCTCCGTTACACCCGCACCGGGAAACGGATCTTCTACAAAGGGGCTTGGGTATCAGCTTGGCTGGAGACGGCCGCCGCGACCGCCTCAGAGGCCAGCCAGACGCCCGCCGGAAGGGATGGTGTGCGATGACACCGCCCCCCCGCCGCCAGCCCGCCTCGGGCGATCCTGTCCCCCTCAAGCTAGCCGATATGCCCCCGGGCGCTGGTCATGTCATCGAGCCGATGCTCAGTCTGGATGACCTGGCCGCCCTCTTGAAATGCTCGCGCCGCTGGCTCGAGCGCGAGCGAACCGCCGGCCGCGTGCCACGACCCGATTTCATGGCCGGGCGCTGCCCCCGCTGGAAGCCCGAGACGATCCGCCGATGGATCGGGGAGGGCGGCCGCCAATGATCCAGGCTGCTACATGTCTCGATACTGCTCTTGAGTTGTTGCACCGCCTTAAACTCTGGCCCGTTGCCATCAAGCCCGGGGAGAAGGCCCCGATTGGCGAATCGTGGGGCTCGACGCGCCCGACCGAGCAAACCATCAGGGAAACGTTCAAGCGCTTCCCCAAGGCCGGGCTGGGGCTCTTGCTTGGCCCCGAGGCCAGCATCATCGACATCGAATGCGATGGCCCCGAGGGAGAGCATTCCCTGGCTATGTTGATGGGTGGCGAGATCGTCTTGACTCTCGGCTGGTCATCGGCCCGAGGCCCGCACCATGTCTTTCGGTACGACGCCCGGCTTGCCCGCTACGGCAAGAGCATCATCAAGCTGCCCGAGCTGCCCGGCTTGGAGATCAGGATCGGGGGGAACGGCAAGCAACTGCAATCGAACTGCCCGCCGACGATCGGGATCGATGGCAAGCCCCGGGAGTGGAACGGCACTCTGATCGTGGCCGACTTGCCCGAGGCCGTCTTCTCGTTCCTGGATGCCGCACTCCTGGCCAAGCCCAAGGCCCAGGCTCGTGTCGTCACACCTGGCCCACCCCCCCCTTCCACCTCGGCCCGGGACGCCTACGTAGCCAAGGCGTTGGAGGACGAATGCCAGAACGTCGCATGCGCACCGATGGGGTCGCGAAACGAGACCTTGAACAAAGCCTCGTTCTCCCTTGGTCAGCTCGTGGGCGCAGGCGTGCTGGATCGCGCCTGCGCCGAGCGCCGGCTGACGGATGCCGCCCACGCGTGCGGTCTTTCGGACCACGAACTCGCGGCGACACTACGGTCTGGTCTCGATGCTGGCCTCGGCCAGCCCCGTGACCTCTCCCATCTGGACACCGACCGGAACGGCCGACACAAGACAGCCCAGCATGGGGCGCCAACCGGCCCGCCGCCACGGGGCCCAGTCGAAGCGACAGACGATCCAGTGCGACTGGCCCGGATTGCCCTTAGGGACCACCAACACGAGGCCGTGTTGACTCTGCGAAGGTATCGCGGGGAGTGGCTCAATTGGGTCGATTCCGCCTACCGTCCGAAATCGGACGAGGCGATCGAAGCGGTCTTATTGGCAGTCTGCAAGCGCGAGTTCGACCAGCAAAACCAGCATCGCGACGAGAACCAGAAACCACGCAAGGTGAGCAAAACCCTTGTCGCTAACGTGGCCATGGCTATGCGCAGCCTGACGATGCTAGACGACCGGGTTGAGGCCCCGGCCTGGCTCATTGGGGAGGGGGAATGCCACCCATTCTCAGCCTCAGCCGCTGATATTCTCCCTTGCCGCAACGCACTGGTCCATCTTCCCACGCTCCTCAAAGATCCGGCAAATGCGACGGTCAAGCCAACCCCGCAATTCTTTTCGACCTACGCGCTGGATTATGACTTTGACCCGGGCGCAAGGAAGCCTGAGACCTGGTACCAATTCCTTGACGATCTGTGGGGAGAGGACCAGGAGAACAAGGACACGCTGCAGGAATGGTTCGGCTACTGCCTCGCGCTGGATACGACCCTCCAGAAAATCCTCGCCCTGATCGGTCCCAAGCGATCCGGCAAAGGAACAATCGCGAGGGTTCAGCGTGCGCTGATTGGACATGAGAACGTGGCCGGCCCTACGCTTTCTGGCCTGACGCAGAACTTCGGACTGGCCCCCTTGATTGGCAAGCCCCTCGCGATCATCTCCGATGCTCGGCTCTCGGGGCGATCGGACGCAGCCATCATCGTTGAACGCCTGCTGTCGATCTCGGGCGAGGATACTCTCACCGTTGACAGAAAACACCGCGACAGTTGGACCGGAAAGTTGCCGACGCGAATCGTTCTCATCTCCAACGAACTCCCACGACTTCACGACTCAAGCGGAGCACTCGCCAGCAGGCTCATCATCCTGCGGCTGACAAAATCCTTTTACAACATCGAGGACAGGACGCTGTTCTCTCGTCTCGTGCTCGAACTGCCGGGAATCCTGCGCTGGGCTATCGAAGGATGGCGACGCCTGAGAGACCGCGGCCATTTGATACAGCCCGAGACGGGGAAAGAGTTGGTGGCCGAGATGGAAAATCTGTCCTCGCCAGTCGGGGCGTTCGTGGCCGAGAAGTGCAATGTCTGGCCCGGCTCGAAGGTTGGAACCAAGGAACTCTACGCCGCATGGTGGCAGTGGTGTGAGGACAATGGACGAAAGGAACCGGGCGATGCGCAGCATTTCGGCCGGAACCTGCGGGCCGCCGTTCCCGCCGTTCACTGCAGGCAAACACGCGGCGGAGGCGTGCCAGTTCGGCTGTACTGCGGAATCGAGCTTGCCACCCCAGACGGGAGCGCAACGCATGCGCAACGCGTAACTTCACCATTGCAACATCAACTAAAAATGGTGAGAAGAATAGATGAAGAAGAGAGAGAAATAAAGAAAGAAATGCAATGTCGAGTCACGAGTTGCGCGCGCGTTACGCACGCTGGCGGGGAGCCCCCCCCCTGGCTGGGAGGGCGAAGAACCGGCGATCCCCCCAGAGCCGCAGCAAGATCCGACAGATCCGTCAGCTCAGGTTGAGTCAACCTCGGACGTAAAGCCGCCCGTAGCGGCCGACGAATCCCCTTCTGGCCGGTGGGAACGCCAGAACGCCAGGAGGCGACAGGCCCCGTAGGCCTCCGCGACCCGACAACGCCGCCGCCGCCCCCCCTGGCTCGACTCGGGAGAGACGCCCAATGGGAAGAGCTGGCCGCCCAGCGCTGGGGACCGGCCCTGACCGATCCGGCCCCCGAGGATGGCCCCGATCCCTGCGCCGCTGCCGAAAGAGAAGCAATCCAAACCGATACACTTATTGACATGACCGAGGAATGACGATAATGTGGGGAGAGTCGGGGACGAGCCCGCTACCAACGAACCCGCCCCCTTGATTCGACCCCTGGAACAAGCAGAGGACGAACCCATGGCCAGTGTATTCAAGCCGTCCGGTTCTCGAAAGTACGTCATCATGTGGCGCGACGAGAACGGAAAGCGCCGTAAGAAGTCCGGGGCGACCGACAAGCAAGTCACCGAGCGGATCGCCCGGAACATCGAGAACCGGGTTGCCCTTCGTCGTGAAGGGGTGGTTGACCCCAAGGCCGAAGCGTACCGCGACCACGAGGCCCGGCCGCTGGCCGAACACCTGGCCGCCTACGCGGCTCTTCTGGCGGACAAGGGACGGACCAAGGAACACATTGCACTGACCATCAGCCGAGCGCGGCGCGTCGTGGCCCTCTTCCGTGGCGCGCCCCTGGCCGACATTCAGCCGGCGAATTCGTCCGCAGACGAGTTGGCCCGGGCCGCCGCCAGGCTGGCGGACTGGATCGCCCCCGCCCGACTGTCCGACCTGACCGGCGAGCGCGTGCAAGCCGCCCTGGCGACGCTCCGCGAGGGAGGCCGATCGCTGGCGACGTGCAACCACCACGCGACGGCGGTTTGTGGATTCGCGAAGTGGTGTCACAAGACACATCGGCTCCGAGAGCATCCATTGCGAGGGGTCGAACGGTTCAACGCTAAGGAAGACCGCCGCCACGACCGCCGGACCATCAGCCTGGATGAACTCCAACGGCTGATCGAGGCCGCCGAGCGTGGCCCCCGCCACGTCAGGATGACCGGCCCGATGCGAGCGCTCTGCTACCGGCTGGCTGTGGCGACAGGACTGCGGTTCTCGGAAATCGCCAGCATCCGACCCGAGTCGTTTGACTGGAAGGCCCCCAGTGTGACCGTGGCCGCCGGCTACACGAAAAACGGAGAGCCCGCGATCCTCCCTCTTCCCCGAGACCTTGCGGACGACCTGGCCGCCTACGGCGCGACCCTGCCCCCGGGAATGCCCGTCTTCCCGATGCCCCGCCGCGGCCGTGGAGCCGAGATGCTGCGAATCGACCTGGCCGCCGCCGGCATCCCCTACCGGGACGCTGCCGGCCTGGTGTTCGACTTCCACGCCCTACGCTGCGAGACCGCGACGCTGGCAGATCAGGCCGGCATCAGCCCCCGGGTAGTTCAACGGATGATGCGGCACTCGACCCTGGAGTTGACCGGCCGCTATACCCGCCCCCGCGCCCTGGACATCGAGGCCGCAGCCTCGTTGCTGCCGTCCCTGAAACCCGCCCCCCTGCCCTCGGAATCAGTGGCCCTGACCGGCACCGATCCAACCCCCGTTCCCGATCTGACTGCTACCCGATTCGCTACCCCCGGAGAAGGGAGCGAGCGCAACCCGATCGCTTGCAACATCGTTGCGTCAAACGGCGAACGGACTCAAAATCCGGTGGGGTAACACCCGTGTGGGTTCAAGTCCCACCTTCGGTACTCAGCGGCGGCGGCTCTTGGCACATGATGCCCCATGATTTGCCTCCTCAGAGTGCCCGCCACAACGACTTCCGCAAACTCCTTATAACGAACTGGCGACCTCGGTCCATCAAGCTGACGCGGTGAATATCGCGGTTGCTGTCGCTGTCGAACCGGCTGTTTCGCAACTGGCACAGGGTGCGTGACAGAACCCTGGACTGGGGTGGATTCCAGAGCCGAATGGCCCGCCTGCGACGCGAGGTCAGGCAGGTCCTCGAGGAGGGCTCGCGGTGCTCGTGCGCCAAGACAGCGGCGAC
>JBKQMU010000319.1:0-25829 GCA_052146555.1 Isosphaeraceae bacterium | reverse complement strand
TCATGCCTCTGGACGTCGACGCCCTGGTCCAGATCATGACCGAGCCCAGAAACGCGCTGGTCAAGCAGTACCGGCGGTTCTTTGAGATGGAGGGGGCCGACCTGGAGTTTACCACCGACGCCCTGCTGGAAGTGGCCAAGCTGGCCAAGGCCAAGGACACCGGTGCCCGCGGCTTGCGGTCGATCGTCGAGGAAATCATGCTCGATATCATGTTTGAATTGCCCGACCGCGCAAGCAAGGACAAGGGCAAGTTCATGGTAACAGCCGAGGTAGTCCGCAAAGAGAAGAGCCTTTTCGACAGTCCTCCACTTCCGCTGACGCCGGCCAAGTCGACCTCGGAGCGAAAAAAGGAAAGCGCCTGAGCCGAGCTGAGTTGGGCCTTGCCTGACCCCGACCCGCCGCATCGGCCGGCTTTTCCTCGGCGAGGTTGTCCATGAGCACAATCGACGAGCCTCGCGCCATGACACTCCCTCCGCTTGTGGCCGGCCAGAGGCTTGATCAGCCCACGTTCCACGACCGCTACGAGGCGATGCCGCCTGAGACCCGGGCCGAGCTGGTCGGAGGAATTGTCTACATGCCCTCGCCGATGAGTACGAATCACGGTGACGAATCACACCGGGTCAGCGGCTGGCTTTTCCATTACGAGCTTCACACCCCGGGTGTGCTAGGAAGCAATGCCTCGACGGTCAAGCTGCCTCCTTACTCCGAGCCTCAACCCGATTGTCACCTCCGTATCCCCGCCGAGCTAGGCGGCCAGTCCTGGGTTGATGCCGCCGGCTATTTGACCGGCGCTCCCGAGTTGGTCATCGAAGTCGCGCGCTCCAGTAAGGCCTTCGACCTGGGTGTGAAGAAGGCCGATTACGAGCGCGCGGGCGTGCGCGAGTATGTGGTCGTCGCGATCAAGCCCGATCGGGTTCACTGGTTCATAAAGCGCGAAGACCGGTTCGAGCCACTACTGCCTGGCCCCGACGGCATCTTTCGCTCGGAAGTGTTCCCGGGCCTCTGGCTTGACCCCCAGGCGTTCTACGCGGGTAACCTGAAGCGGCTCATCGAGGTTCTCGAGCTGGGTCTGGCCTCGCCTGGGCACGAGGCATTCCGGGAGCGGCTTGCAAGTGAGCCTTCTTGACCTCGGCCCGTAGCCCGGTGTCGAGTGATGTTGGTGTCGGGGCATCCTTTCAAGGATGACGATCTAATACCAACTTACCTCTCCAATTTAACAGCGAAGCAGAAAGGATGGAGGGATGAGGGACCCTCATGTTGAGCGCCTTTTTTACCGGCTGCAACCAGCCCAGACAGTGACCTATGAGAATCCGCCTCCCGTGCATTGTGAAACCTATGCATTCAGGGCGAAACTCGACCAGGGGGTGCTGACGGTCGAGATGAAGGAGCACCACCCGACTGAGCAGAGTGCAAGAGCAAGAACCGGGGAATGGCTTCAGGCCTGGGAAATAGACTCTGAGCTCAGATATGGCTCTGGGTATGTCCGTTTTGGCTTTGAGCGGTCTGATGTCATCGATCGCGACCCGCCGCCACCAACAGGGGATCAGACAATACAAGTGACCGCTCTCGAATCGGCCGGATGCTTAGGGTTGGCCACTGTTCATGTAACACGCGAAGACTACCCGTCACCGCCGAACGCTTTCAAGGCTTCGGACGATGTAAGGACGATGTGGAACAGGTATCAGAGGTACAAGCAGGGCAAAGAGCTTTTGCTCTCGATGGCAAACTTTTGCTTGAGCGTGTTTGAAGATAGTACCCGTGAGAAAAATGGCGCCCGCAAGGCTGCTGCTCGTCGATACAACGTCGACATGAAGATTTTAGGGGAAATCGGGGAGCTGGCCGCCAAGAGAGGTAGTGAAAGGGACGCCCGAAAATCCAAGGGGGCTGGTGAGGAGTGGAAGCCCTTGAGTCCAACAGAAGTCAACTGGATTGAAGGAGCCGTGAAACTCCTGATCCGCCGAAAGGGCGAGTACGACTATGACCCGGCCGCCGCTGCTTCACTGCCGAAGTTAACCTTGAGTGATCTTCCGAAGTTGTGAGTTGAGGCGCGTAGCGCTGAAGTTCCTTGCCCTGCCTCTCGGCCAATAGTGTGTACTTCGGTGTCGAAGTATGTTCCCGCAGTCAAGTTCGTCCCTCCGACGCCGGATTCCTCGGCGTCTCCGCCAGCTTCCGCAGCACATCCAGACCGCGCTGCAGCGTGGCGTCGGCGACCGCGTAAGAAATGCGGAAGTGAGTGTCGCGGCGGCTGAAGACGTTTCCAGGGATGATCAAAAGGTTGTGGCGTATGGCCTCGGCCACGAATTCGCTGGCCGTGCCCCAGGGAGCGCGCGGAAAGGCGTAGAAGGCACCCTGAGGAAAGGCGAGATCGAAGTTGTCGCGGAGCGCTGCGGCCACCATGTCGCGTTTCCCGCGGTACGCCTCGATGTGGCTGGTGAGGTCTTCGTCGAGGGCCTCGACCGCGGCGTATTGCAAGGGACTAGGAGCGCAGACGAAGCTGAACTGCTGGAGCTTGGCCATCTCCTGGATGATCCGGGACGGACCGTGGGCATAGCCCATACGCCAGCCGGTCATGCCGTGGGCCTTGCTGAAGCCGTCAACCACCAGAACGTCCTGGTTCCAGGTGGCTGGCGAGGCGAACGGGGCGTCGAAGCAGAACGCGCGGTAGACTTCGTCGCTGATCAAAAGGACGTTGCGGTCTCGGCACAGACTTGCCAGGGCGCGCATCTCGTCCTCGGTGGCGACGACCCCGGTCGGGTTCGCTGGCGAGTTGACGATCACGCACTTGGTTCGCGGAGTCATCGCGGCGGCGACCGCCTCGGGCTTGATCCGGAAGTCGGTATAGGTATCGATGTAAACAGACTTTCCGCCGGCCAGGGTGGCCTGGTTTGCGTACATCACGAAGTACGGGTCGAAGATGATCACCTCGTCGCCCGGGTTGACCACCGCGCAGATGGCCAGAAGCAGCCCTCCGGCCGTGCCCGAGGTGATGAGGACCTGGCGGTCGGGATGATGGTACTGGGCGCTTACGGCCGCCTGGATCCGGTCTCGCAGTTCGGGGATGCCTTGCGTGACGGTGTACTGATTCTTTCCCGCCTGGATTGCTAGGGAGGCTGCTGCCTTGACGGAATCGGCCACGTCGAAATCGGGCAGGCCGATGGAGAGGTTGATGGGGTCCTTCATCGATCGGGCCATGTCGAAGGCCTTGCGAATGCCCGAAGCATCGATATGCTTCATCCTCTCGGCGATCCAGGCGTCGGTCACGTTCGGATTCCGGATTGGAGATGTCAGATTGCAGATATCAGAATAGAGAACCGATCGTTGAGCTCGGCGATCAACGTGAGGCGGCCCATCGCCGGCTAGTAGGTGATCAGGCTATAGACCTCGGTCGGTTCCAGCCGCGCCCGGCCCCCCAGGAATGAAAGCTCGATCACGAAGGCACAGGCCACGAGCTCCGCGCCGGCGGAATGGACCAGGTCGAGGCAGGCCCGCATGGTGCCGCCGGTGGCCAGCACGTCGTCGAGCAAGAGGACACGATGTCCTTTCGTCAGAGCGTCGGTATGAACTTCGAGCCGGTCATTGCCATACTCGAGCTGGTATTCCTGGGCGATCGTGGCATAGGGAAGCTTCCCGGGCTTACGAATGGGGACGAAACCAGCCTTCATCTGCATCGCAAGAGGCGCGCCGAAGATGAAGCCTCGCGCCTCGGCCGCGGCGATGACGTCGATCCCTCGCCCCTGGAAATGCTGATGTATCTGCTCGATCGCCAAGCGAAACGCAGCCGGGCTCGCCAGAAGCGGGGTGATGTCTTTGAACATCACTCCGGGCTTGGGAAAGTCGGGGATGTCGCGAATGTAGTCGCGCAGGTCGATCGATGCAGGTATCGCCATGAAATAACACTCCAGACGCCGAGAGCCAGCCGCAACTGCGCGGTGGACAGTCTTCCCCGGCTTCTTGTTCTCTCCATGTACTATCAAGGACTGCCGGCTTGCTGTCCAGAGTGGCCCCGGTATCAGGGCGCGAACGATTCGCGGTCGCTGGCCGCGGCTGGTGATCGGAACAGCGGCGCCGCGGAGAATGGGAAGGTTGGACGATTGTCGTCTGGCGGCGGACCGGGCCCATTTTCCGAGGCATTCGTGGTGGAGAGCAGGGGGATTTTCGTTCCAATGAAGTTCGTGCCGCCCCGGATCGTTCCCCCCTGGATGGGGCCGACACCGGCGACATACAGATCTTTGGCGCTGGAGGTCGCCATGGACGTGCCGGAGGTCCAAACGAGCTGGCCGCTGGCCCGGTCATAGGCGAACAGGGCCAGCTTCGCGATGCCTTCCTGATGGCTCTTTCGCAATAGCGAGATCTCGGGAATTGTTCCCGTCGGCATTCCGGTGAGTGTAGGAGGAATTGTGGTCTGGGGGATGCCGACCATCTTGTTGTACGAGTCCGTGCCGTAGGCGCCGACGCGGGCCTCGACGATCCATTGCGCTTGCTCGGGCTTCGAGCGTATGAGTACTCCCTGCGTGAGCAGGGCCTGGCGCAGGCTGGAGACCACCCACCCCTGGTCGACTGCGGACACGTTGCTTGTGTCAAGATAAACGGGAACGCCGGTCAGGGGGCGAAAGTCGATCTTGGCCAGGGCGGTATCCCAGGCGTTGGTCAGCAGCAACTGCTCGGTACCAGTGCGTGCGGTTCCCGTGGTCTTGACGGTCCCGCAGCCTGTGGCGGCGCAGAGGATCGCCAGGAGACAGAGCCCCGGGGTGATTTTCGGCCGGCCGGGCCGGCCACTCCAGGAAAGGGTCATTGCCATAGAGTCGGGCCGCCCCGAGAGAAAAAATGGGGCCATGATGGCCCCCCATCGCGATCAACCGCCGGACGAGTTACGGCTGTGGTGGACTTGTCGCCGAAGCTGCTGCGGCGTTATTCGCCGAGCCCTTCAGGGGACGCTTCTGATAGTTTTCGAGTTGCTGGATGGCCTCGGGCGAGACCGCGGCCGGAGGCGGTGTCTTGGTCCGCCCGGACGCGGCAGCGGCAGTGGCGCGAGCGGCGTTTTCGTCGAGCGTGCCGCTGGCCCCGCCCGGTGTCTTCATTAGCTTGATCGAGTTCTTATCGACGCTGTTGAAGTCCTCTTGCTGCTCCTCGTTGGCCATCTTCACGTTACCCACCAGGTTGTTTTGGATTTCGGCTCCGCGGGTCAGCTCCTGGAATACCATGCCCATGGTCTCCTTGAGCTTGACCTCATAGATCATTTCGTAGGTCTGCTTTTTGATCCGCTCGTCCTTCAGGGTCGCGGTGGGGTGGGCCGGGATGATCGCTTCACGGCGGAGAATGACCCACACCGCTTCGGCTGCCTGAATGGGCCCGCTGAAATCGCCGTTCGTGGGCTTGTGCGAGGGGTCCTTGTCGGCCGGGTCGCCATCGACGAGCTGCCGGAAGGCCGCGTTGGAGACATTGGGAGGATAGGCGTGCCGCGTGATAGGCTCGCCAAGCTGGCCGCCCAGAGAGCGACTGCCCGGATCGATCGATTCTTCCTGGGCGATCTTCTCGAAACCGCCGGGGTTCTTCTTGAGCCGTTCCCAGATGTCCTGAGCCTTGAACAGCTTGTCCACCATGATCATCCGGCACCGCAGCTTATCGCCATACTGAGACTCGAAGGCGTCCTGCATGTCTTTCTCGGTCACCGTGACCCTGCCGCTACTCAACTTCCGCAGCGCCAGAGCCGGATAGATGATCTCCCGGGCATATTGCGCCGGACTGATTGCCCGTTCCTTGTCCAGCGTCTGAAGCCACGCTTTGCGGCTGATGCCAAAGCGCTGGGCCACGTTCTCGATCTCCTGTTCGATCTCGGCGGCCGTGACCTCTTGTTGGTTGCGCTTGAGGGCCTGTTCGATCAGCGTGCGGTTGATCAGCGTCTCGAGGACTTCCTTCCCCCTCCGCGCCACGCACTCATCGGCAAGCTGCTGGCGGGATATCACCTGGCCGTTGACGATCGCGATCGGGTCGGTAGGGTTGACCGGGATTCTTGCCAACTGAGCCGGCGGAACATCCATCTGATCGAGTCGTGCGGGCGCTGGCTGCTGCTGCGCCCCGTCCGAGGACGAGCTGCCGCTCGTATCTTGGGACTGCGGCGCGGTGTTCCGGGAGCCGAAGAGCGAACGTCTCGGCTGCTGCGCGGAAGCGATTTGGGTACTGAGCATGCAGGTGACCGCGATTCCCGCAACATAACTGAGAGCTCTTCGCTTGCAATCCTTGGCGTGCATCAGGTGGTGTCTCCCAATCCATGGTCCCATGTCGTGGTCTTGGCTCAAGTTTTCCAACCGACCGGCCGAAAATCTAGGGTTTGGTCGTGATTTGGTCAACCTCAAACGCAATTGCGGTGCGGGTTAGGGAGGAGCATCGAACTCGTTGCCGGTGCGGCTGGACTTGCTCGCATGGTCAAGCCGATGCGCTTCCGGTTATGCTAAGTCTCCGTGGCCGCTTGCGCGGCCTGCTTGAGTGTCGGTCAATGCCTGGAGGTGCACGGTTCACTTCGATGCTTGACGACTACCAGGACGCTTTAAATTACCTGTACAGCCGACTGAACTACGAATGGGTGGGAATGCCCAGAATCCCGGCCGAGCTGCGGCTCGGGCGAATGCGGCGGCTGCTTAGGCGTTTAGGCGACCCGCACCTGGGTCTGCGGATCATTCACGTCGCCGGGACCAAGGGGAAAGGCTCGACGGCCGCGATGATGGCCGCGGCGCTGGCGGCAGCCGGGGTTCGCACGGGTCTGTACTCTTCGCCGCATCTTCACCAGCTGGAGGAGCGCTATCGCATCGACGGCCGGTCGATTTCGCCGAGCGAGCTGGGGGAGCTGGTAGGCGAGGTGCGTGCGGTCGCCGAAAAGCTCGAGATCGACGAGCCTCACCACCGGCACCGAGGCTCGACCTTTTTCGAGATCACCACGGCCATGGGGCTTCTGTACTTTGCCCGGCGGAAGACCCAGGCCGTCGTGCTGGAAGTCGGGATGGGCGGGCGGCTGGACTCGACCAACGCGGTTCACCCGGTGCTCTCGATGATCACCTGCATTGCCTTCGACCACACGCGGCAGCTCGGCAACACGCTGGGGCTGATCGCGACCGAAAAGGCGGGGATTTTGAAGCGCTCGCGGCCGGCGGTCAGCGGGGTCCTCGAGGACGAGCCGCGACAGGCGATCCGCCGGGTCGCGGCCCATCGGCGATGCCCGCTGCGCGAGCTTGGCATCGACTTCCATTTCGAGGTCATGCCCCCTTCCCAGCCGCTTTCGCGACCGACCGCCCCGGCCGTGCATGTGGAGACCTGGCGCACGGTCTGGGGCACGATGGTCTTGCCCCTGCTCGGCGCTCACCAGGCACACAACGTCGCCCTTGCCCTGGCGGGCCTCGACCTGCTGGCCGAGGTCGAGCCGTCGCTCCAGATCGGCCGAGAGGCGGTTCTCCGCGGTTTTGCGTCGCTCCGCTGGCCGGCCCGCGTTGAGGTGCTGGGTGAGGCACCCTGGCTGGTCATCGACGGTGCTCACAACGTCACCTCGGCCATGGCGCTGGTCGAGACCCTGCGGACCTGTTTCCCCTCCACGCCCCGAACCCTGATCTTCGGCACAACCCGCGATAAGGACCTGTACGGCCAGCTTCGGGTTCTGCTTCCCTTTTTCGACACCTTGATCGCCACTCGATATGTCGAGAACCCGCGCAGCGTCCCGCCGCAGGACATCGCGGCGGCTATCGGTGCCATCGACGGCCGAACCGCACGCGTCACCTTTGATCCGGCAGAAGCTCTTGGCTTGGCACGGCAACTGACCGCTCCAGACGCGCTATTCTGCGTGACCGGATCGCTCTTTCTGGCCGCTGAGGCTCGCGCCATCGTTCTGGGGCACGAGTCCGTCCCGGCGGGAAGGGGCGTCACCACCTGAGCCGTCAGACTCGGCCTCGGCGGATTCCTCCAAAAGTTGATCGACAGAAACCACACCGAGACCAATTCGATGAAAGACGGAACCTGGCTCCAGATCGGAGCCGTCTGGGGATTCCTGGCTGTTACCGCGGGCGCATTCGGCGCTCATGGGTTCAAAGACCGGCTCGCCGAACTAGATCAGACGGCCAACTTTCACACCGCTGCGCAATATCACATGTATTGTGCGCTGGCGCTGCTCGTGGTGGGGCTGCTGGCCCAATCCGGCCGCTCGCACCCGGCGGTGGGCGTCGCCGGGTGGGCCTTCCTGATCGGCTCGGTGATCTTCTCAGGAAGCCTTTACCTGCTGGCCGTTACCGGTTTGCGCTGGCTGGGCGGCATCACGCCCATCGGCGGCCTGGCCATCCTTGTCGGCTGGGCCGCTCTGGCCGTCGCGGCCGCAACCCATACGGTCGAACCATGAAACCCGCGTCGCTTTGGTCCGGATTCCCAAAAAAACTTATGAAAAGCATTTGGGAAACGCGAGGAAGATCGTTACACTCTGGCCCGATTTCTGGCATCGGATGCACCTGCACGGATAGCACCGACCGCATCATTGGAGGATGGAGTCATGATGACGCCCGCTCGGATTCTGCGCTTGCTGGGTATCGCTGGACTGATCGGCTGGCTTGGAATGGTCGGGTGGGTCGCCAAAACGAGCCAGGCGCAGCGCGGTAACTCGGATCCGGTCAAGCCGGCTTCAGAACCGGTCAAGCCGGTTGACGTTGCCAACTCGCGAGGGCTCGAGCTGCCTTCCGCTCTGGACGCACCGCCTCCGGTTGCGCCGGAAGCACCCCTTCCATCCTCAACTTCAACGTCAACCAATTCCTCCTCCCTCTCAGCGCTTCCGTCGGATTCGCCGGCACTTGAACGAGCCGAAACCAAGCCATCAGACGCGGGCGGTTTGCCCGGAGCCGTGGTGCCGCGGTTGCCCGCGACCCCCGCCGAGCCGCTGGGTGAGCCCGTGGCGATGAAGCCCGAGCGATTGCCGGCGGAGCCCATGACGACCTTGCCCGAAGATCCCGAGAAGTCGGCCCAGTCGTTCGTCGAGCACAATGAGAAGGAAATCGAGGATTACTTGAAGAAGCTGACGACCGAGGCCGCGGAGCTTCGCACTCGTCTGACAAAGCTCGAGGTGGGCATCACGAAATGGGAGCGGCTGCTGACCGCGCTGAGGACGGTCCGAGAGCAAGCCGGCGAGCTCGAGCCGATTCCGCCGGCAAGGGCCAAGCCCAAGCAAAGTGCGGCTCGACCCGCGACCGCGTCTCCTGAGGCGGTGCCGACTCCGGTTCCCGCGGCGGCGGCGCCACCCAGAGCGTCGTCTGCTCCCGCATCCCCTTCCGTTCCCGCATCGCCTTCTGCTCTGGCATCGCCTTATGGTCCGGCATCGCCGTCTACTCCCGCATCGCCTTATGCTCCGGCATCGCCCAACGTATCCTCCGCCGTGGCTCCGCTGCCTTCAGCGAGGCGATAAGACGATAGAGCGACTGTCGGTCTCAGGCGGCCAGCACCTCGGAAAGCAGAGTGCGGGTGGCTTCTTGACCGGGCTCTTCGAAGATCTGCGTGGGAGGGCCGGACTCGATGATCCGGCCCTCGCCGAAGACGTGAACCGTATGCGAGATCCGGCGTGCGAAGTGCATGGCGTGCGTGACCACCACCATGGTCAAGCCGTCGCTGGCCAGGTCGGTCATCACGGCCTGAACCTCGAGCGTCATCCGGGGATCCAGCGCGCTTGTGGGCTCATCGAAGAGGATGACTCGCGGCTGCATGGCCAGCGCCCGGGCGATCGCGACCCGCTGCTGCTGGCCGCCGGAAAGCTGGGCGGGCAGGGCATTGAGGCGGTTGCCCATGCCAACGCGATCCAGCAGCCCCCGCGCTCGCTCCACGGCCTCGCGAGCGTCCAAGCCTAGCACGTGGACCGGCCCTTCGATCACGTTCTCAAGGGCTGTGCGGTGGGGAAACAGGTTGAATGACTGGAAGACCATGCCGACCTTGAGGCAGACCCGCCGCTGCATCGCGGATCGCTCGCCCTTCCCCGCGCTGGCGTCGACCCGCAGGTCGTCGATCGTCACGACCCCCTCCTGAAATGTTTCCAGTCCGTTCAAGCACCGCAAGAACGTGCTCTTGCCACTGCCGGAGGGTCCGATGATCGTGGCGACCTCTCCCCGCTGCACCGAGAGATTCACACCCCTTAAAATTGGCACCGGACCATGCCACTTGATTAGTCCGCTGACCTCGATCATGCGACTGACCCTCCTTTCGGTGCAGCGGCGACCAGGCACCGCTCCGAGTACCGCGAGAACCACGAAAGAGGCACACTCATGAGGAGGTAAAGAACTGATGCCGCCAAGGCGAACTCGATCGTCCCGCCGGTGCTGTTGGCCAGAATCGAGTACTCCTTGGTCAGCTCGATCAAGGTGATGACCGAGCAGACCGACGTATCCTTGAACAGAGCAATGAAGTCGTTGGTGACCGGCGGAATGACAATTCGTACCGCTTGCGGAATGATCACCCGCCGCAGGGCCATCCACCGCGACATGCCCAGGGCCAGCGCCGCTTCCATCTGGCCGGCGGGTATGGCTTGTAACCCCGCACGATAGATCTCGGCTTCGTAGGCCGAATAATTGATCGCCAGGCCGCCGATGCCCGCGACCCAGGGGGGCAACTTGATCAAGTAGAAGAGGACGAAGAGCTGGAGCATCAGCGGTGTGCCGCGGATGAGCTCGACGTAGCCCGCGAGGACGGTTCGCACGGGGGCAGGACCGTAAAGCCGGCCGACGGCGATGAACAGTCCCAGGGCCATCGCCAGCGGCATCGAGCCCAGCGACAGGGCGATCGTGACCAGCGCGGCTTCGATCAGGCGCGAGCTGTAGCGCCCCACGAGGCCCCAGCCGTGCTCGACCGGGATGCTGGAAGCGGCCTCAAGCGGTCCGGTGAAGCTCGCCAGCTCGTTCTGGCTGTCGGTCCAGATGCCGTATTTGTGGTACAGCCGGCGAAGCTCGCCGGAATCGATCAACCGGGCGAGTCCCTGGTCCAAAGCGTCGCGCAGGGCCCGGTCTTCCTTTCGGCTATAGATCACGTAATAGCCATGCGAGACCGGCGCACCGGCAAGCTTCAGGCCGGGAAACCGGTCGCGGTAGAAATGGGCCGCGGGCAGGTCCTGGAGCGTCGCGTCGTACTGGCCGTTCTGGACTGCGGTCATGGCGTCGGTCGAGCCGCTGAACTGGACCGCGCGAACGTGCGGGCCGCCTTGCTCGGCCGCAAACGTATCAGCCGCCGACCCGGCCAGCACGCCAACAGTCCACTGGCCGCCCCCCGGGCGTGGCTGCTTCAGATCGTCCCACGAGCGTAGCGGGCTTGTGCGGGGGACCATGAGCTGGAGCTGGTAAACATAGTACGGACGCGTGGCCAGATAATCGCAGCCCCGCGCCTCGGTCCACTCGTAGCCGTTGACCACGACATCGCTTTGTCCCAGGTCCAGGAGCCGCAGCAGCATGTCCCACTGGCCGTGGCAGAATTCGGGAGCGGCGCCTAAGTCCCGGGCGAGGAGGGCCAAGAGCTCGACCTCGAAGCCGGTGACATCGCGCGGTGACTTCGGGTCGGGGAAGGCGTAAGGACCACCCCCCTCCATGTCGCTGCCGTAGCGCAGCTTGCCGCTGGCGCGAATGCGCTGCAGCGCATCGGCGTGAGCCAGGGACGACGTCAACAGGCAGCACAGAACCGCCAGGCACAAACAGCGGAAGCTCAAGAACGAGCGGCCGGGGCGGTATGAGAGGTCCCCGGCAGAGAGCGGGCCCGGACAATGGTCCGGATCGGACGGGTCAGACGAAGCTGCATCGGACTCCGATGCGTCGGAGTTTTCTTCCATCAAGAGACCTCCTTCACCCCGGGGGCCTTGACTTCTGGAATGCCATCAATGATTCGCCGGAAGGCGAGGGGATTCAAGTGGATTTTTTGCGGGAGCGGTATTTGCGAACGCGGCGGACCCGGCGCCTGACGTCGCGAGGAACGCGGGCCGCCCTCAGCCGGGTCAACCGGCCGATGTGAAACCGATGGCCTCGCCAGTGGACACGCGTGTTGACCATCGCGTCGAACCAGAGGGGCAAGAGGAGGAAATCTTTGATGGGTGAGAAAAGCAGCTTTCTGAACTCCGGAAAGCGACCGCTCAGCCAACGAGTCTGGACCGCGTCCCGCGCCATGCCCATGCCGACCAGTCCGGCCAGACCGCCCCAGGCGATGCCGGAATCACCCGAAAAAGCCCACACCAGCCCGACGGTGGCGAGGTTGGCCATGGGCTCGGCGAGGAAGGTGGATAAAGCCAGCTGGCGGCGGATCTTGTACCACCGGGAATGGCGATTGAGGAACCAGTTGAAACCGCGGTGGCAGTTGACGTTGCCAATGACGTGATGAGACAGGCGAATCGAGTAGCCCGCCTTTCGCACGAGGACGCCGATCACCTGGTCTTCGGCAAGCAGGTTGCGGACCCGGGCAAACCCGCCGATGTCGTCCAGGACGTGCACCGGCATGAGCATCGACTTGCCCACGACGCAGGTGACTCTCAGCACCGAGGCCAGCGCCATACCTCCGGCGATGTAGCCGTTGAGCTGGAGATTCTCCATGATCGCGCCGGAGTGGGTCTCGCCAATCCCCGCGAACAGGTTTGTCACCAGCCCCACGCCCGGGTCGGCGAGGTAACAGGTCGTCTCGCGCAAGTAGTCGGGCCGCACCCGGACGTTGGAATCCGAGATCAAGATCACGGCGTGCTTGCGGAACCGGTCCATCGAGGCTAAGTTCTGGACCTTGGGATTGAGCCCGAAAGACGGGCAGCCGACGACGAGCCGGGCATCGTGGTCGGGAAACTCTTCCAAAAGCTTCTGGACAACCGGAATCGCCGGGTCGTTTGCGTCGGCTACGCCGAAGAGAAGCTGGTAGGTCGGATAGTTCAGTCGAAAGAAGCTGCGGAGATTCTCTTCGAGCTCTTCATCGAGCCCTTTGAGAGGCTTAAGAATTGTCACCGGCGGCGTGTAAACTTCTCGCTTCGCACCCCGCCTCGGGCGCGTGACCCAGCCCAGAGCGAGCATTGAGGAGACAGTCGAGGCCACCGCGACGACCGCCACCAGTCCCAGCAAAAGGTTCACATTCAGCGGGGAAGGCATGTTCAATCACCTCGACGACGCTTGATCTCTCCGCCAGCTACGATTCACTGCCCGGGGGCCTTGATTCTCCGGGTCTCGGTCAGGCGCTAGTGCAGCCGCACTCCAGGCAGAGCGCTCGGCTATCCTCGTCCAAGACGAGAGGAATGATGGGGCCGGCCGCAATTAAGAATACGGCCTGCCGGGCCAAAAGTTCAGCATCAACCCGGATTTGTCGCTTCGCCGTCTCAATCGCGGCGCGCAAGAAAAATAACTTGCCTCGGAGCGTCACCTCCTGCTCCGTTGGCATCTCCATCTCCGTTGGCGTCGCCATCGCCGTTTCGCCCGAACCACACAGCCCGCCGGTGCAGGTCCAACCGAGCCTAAGACCAAGATCGACGGCTTTCTTCAGGGCATTGAACGCCAAAGAGTTGAGATCCGGTATCAGATTTCCATGTAACACGATTATAACGCTGCTGACCAGCGACACCAAGCCGAATCCACATCCAGTGCATTTCAGGAAACATCGGTCGGTAATTCTCGCACGCGAAATGATGTGCTGCGTTTACAGGATAAATTGCCGGCCTCACCGCAGCAGGCCGCGGCGCCCTGAACGTTGGCGTTCGGGTGCCTTCCACTTCGGATTCTCGAAGCGTAGATTCTTAGCTTGGGTTGCGCGCGAAAAATCAGCTTTTTCAAGGAAATCGGGCGAAACACGGAAGCTGGCGGCAGGCCAGAGCGCGGAGGTGCGTGATGACGCGGCGATTGCGGGGACCTGGCGGAGCGATCGTGTTTTTCCTGGTGTTGGGCTGGGCCTCCGCGGAGACGCAACGCCAGGATCGATCAAGCTCCAACGATCCCACTGCTCCGGCGCGCAACCGGATGGTCCAGAGGCACTTAGTCGAGCGGGGAATCAAGGATCCACGCGTGCTTGAAGCCTTCCGTACCGTCCCGCGGCACAGGTTCTTGCCGCCGGGCACGCGTCGTCAGGCGTACGACGACGAGTCGATCCCGATCGGCGAGGGGCAGACGATCACGCCGCCATACGATGTCGCGTTCATGACCGAGGTGCTCAAACCCAGCCCGACCGACAGGGTCTACGAGGTCGGCACAGGCTCGGGCTATCAGTCGGCGATCCTTTCGCGGCTGGTGAGGGAGGTGTACTCGGTCGAGATCCACGCTCCCCTGTCGGCGCGTGCGGCCCAGGTGCACAAGGATCTCGGCTATACCAACATTCACACCCGGGTCGGCGATGGCTACGAAGGCTGGCCCGAGGCCGCTCCTTTCGACGCGATCATCGTTACGTGCGCTCCGCACCGGATTCCCCGACCGCTCGTCGATCAGCTCAAGGAAGGGGGCCGGATGGTCATTCCCCTGGGCGATCGCTTCACCCAGAGCGTTTACCTGGTCATCAAGAAGGATGGCAAGCTAATCGAGAAAGAGCTCAAGCCTACGCTCTTTGTGCCGATGACGGGCAAGGCCCTGCAGGAGGGGCCGGAGCCAAAGTCGAAGCCGAATTCACCCAAGCCCGGGAGCTCCGGCGGATGAGCACCCAGGTGCCGCGGCTCTTCGGGACGTTGGTGTTGGGGTTCTCGTTTGCCTTGCACGGAGCTGTGGCGCGCAGCCAGGAGCCGGAGATCGAGCGGCCCGCACCCCCGGCGGCCGACGGCTTTGAATCCGACACCAACGGCGATGGCGTTCCCGACGGTTGGTACAACGCCCGCGACGCGGCGTACGAATCACGCGGGGGCAAGGTCGGACCGCACTTCATACGGTTCGAGTGTCAAGAGCGGGGCCGGCCCGCGCGGCTAAGCCGGGCTTTCGGAATCGACGGGCGGAAGACCGAGGCCATCGTGATCGGCCTCTGGATCCGGCTGCATAACGTCCAATATGGCGAGCGATCCGGCGAGGAGCCGAGCCTCCTGATCGACTTCTTGGGCGACTCGCTGCGGAACCTCAGCCGAGGTGTCATGGGCCAGTGGACGCACAACTTGGGCGAGAGCTGGACCCGCGTCGTGAAGCGAATCCCGGTCCCGCCCGGGACTCGGGATGCGATCATGTCGGTGGGACTGCTCGGGGCCCGGGGAAGGCTCGATATCGACGGACTGTCGATCGATCTGGTCCCCGTGGGTGGGACAACGTCCACCAACCTGGTGGTCAATGGCGACTTCGAGTTAGGCGACCCCGGACCGGCCTACTGGATCGTCGAGAACGACGCCTACCGGGTCTTTCCCGGGCACGCCTCGGCGGCGGCCGTCGAGCTGGGAAAGGTGAACTCACGGGTGCTGACCGGCCTGGCACTGCCGGTGGGCGCACTCGGCACGCTCCGAATTTCGCTCCATGCCCGTGCTCAAGGGTTGCGAGGTAGCGGCGGCGCCACCGCCGCGTATTTCTTCCTGGACAGCCTCGGCAAGCCGATCGCGGGAACCGAGACCGGCGTCTATGCATTCGAATGGTCGGGCTCGTTCGACTGGCGCAAAGAGACGACCGAGACCCGGATCCCGCCCCAGGCCAAGCGGGCGGTCATCCAGTTCGAGAAAATCGACAGCCTGGGGAGGATCCAGATCGACGACGTTTCCATCACTGTCGCGCCCAATCCGGAAATGGGCGCGTGGTTGCCGTTCCATGCCAGCGACGAGACCGACGGTTGGATGACGGTGGCGCCCTCGCCGGGAATCACCGCGAAGTCGGCCCTGGACGTCTCGTTCCTGGTTTCCGCGCCCGCCGGAGAGCGAGGGTTCGTGGTGGCCAGAGACGGACGGCTGGCGTTCGAAAAAGGCGGCCGACCGCAGTTCCACGGTGTCAGTCTCATTGCTCCTACGGCATTCCAGGAGCCGCAGCGCGCCTTTGACCTGGCCGACCGTCTGGTCCGCTCCGGCGTGAACCTCGTCCGGCTCGGCGACCTGGACACCCCGCTGGGACCGGACCGGAGCCTCTTCGACGATTCGCGCGACGACACCAAGGAGCTCGATCCCGTAGCGCTAGAGCGGCTCGATCACCTGATCGCCACGCTGAAAGCGCGGGGCATTTACGTGGCGCTCGAGCTACAGAGCTGCCGCCGGTTCCGCGACCAGGATGGCGTGGCCCTGGCGGGAGACTTGCCGGCCGGAGGAGGGCCCGCGGCCCTCTTCAGCCCGGAGCTCACGAAGCGGAGCCTCGAATCGGCCCGGCAATTGCTGGGGCACAAGAACCCGGAGACAGGTCTGGCCCTCAAGGACGACCCGGCCCTGGCCTGGATCACGCTTCTAGGAGAAGTATCGCTCTTCGATCTCATCGACCGGCCAGATGACGCTCTGCCAGGCCCTTACGCCCAAGAGCTGCGCGTGCTCGGGCAGAAAAGCTCAAACACGATCGGGACGGGCCGGCGGTTCTGGCAAGTGGTGGAGATGGCCCATTACAAGACGATGGGGGGCGCGCTGCGGAACGACGGGGTGCGGGTGCCCATCGCCGGCTGCTCGCACTGGAGGCGCGAGCCGGAGTTCTCCGCTGGCTTGGCCGCCCCACCCCTGGACCTGGTGGACGACCGGCTCTTCTGGCTGCCCTCGATCTTCGCCGCGGCCGAGATGAAGTCGCAGCTTTGGGGCACCGACGGCTCGCTCAGTGCGGGTGCTGCGCGCAAGCGGCATCCCGGCGTCGCCTACGCGGTGGGTCAGTGGTGCCCCCAGACGCGGGGCGCCTGGGCCTTGCCTTACGAGGCGGCGGATGTGCTGCTGGCTGCACACACGGCACTTCATGAAGACTGGGAGGCCTTGGTCCGCCGGGGCGTGTTCCTTTATCCGCAGAACTGGGGCGAAGGCCCCGCTGGCACGGTCGGGGGCGAGGACATTTTCCAGGTTGCCGAGGTGGCTAACGCCAGTCCGCAGGTATATGCGTTGTGGCCGCACGCAGCGTCGCTCTTGCTGCGCAGGCCGGCCGGCAGAAGCCGGGATGAGCGCGATCGAGAAAGGGAGCACGCAGCCCGGACGGCCACGGTCCCGTGGCGGAGAACCAGGACGACCGCAAGCGCCGGCTGGGACCCGGCCCGGGGCCGGGTCGTACTTGAGACGCCCTACACCCAGGGAATCGCCGGCTGGTTCGGCGGTGAGCCCGTCGCGCTTTCCAGCATTGATATCGCCTCGGACAGCCCGTTCGCGGTGGTCGTCGTCAGCTCGGTTGGGCCGGAGCCGATCAGCACGGCGAAGCGGCTCTTAGTCACTGTGGTCGGGAGAGTGGAGCCCACGGGGTTCCGGTGGGTCGACTCGTTCCAGCGGGACGTCGCCGATCCCGGCCGGCCTCCGCTCTTGCAAGAGCCCATTTTCGCCCGGGTCACCTGGCGGCGACGCGGAAAAATTGGCGGTTACGTACTCGGTCCATCTGGAGATCGGCTGGGCTCTGCCAAGATCGAGTCACGGGATGGCGGCTCCGGGGCCACGCTCGTCATCGACGGCAAAGTCCCCGCCTTCCACTGGGAATTGACCGAGGAATGACAAGCGGTCCGAGATGAAACGCCGGCGCCAAACCGTGCCCCTCATGTTGCCGGCGTGGTCGGAAACGAAACGGTCGGCGGACGGTCAGATCATGTCCTTGAGGGCCTTCAGCGGCAGGACCTTGATGACCTTGCGGGCGGGCTTCGCCTTGATCATGATCGGCTGCTTGGTTGCCGGGTTGAAGCCCGGACGTGCCTTGGTGGCTGGCTTGTTGACGACCTTGATCTTGTAGAGCCCGGGAACCACGAGCATGCCGGGGCCTTTCTTGCCCAGTTCCTTGCCGTGCAGTTCGTGGAAGGCCTCGAAGACCGAGGCCACCTGCTTCTTCGTCAGACCAGCCTTCTCGGCTAAAGCGGCATAAAACTCGGTCTTGGTCGCAGGCTTGGTACTTGGCTTTTCAACGGGGGCTGGGGCCGGCTTGGGATCGGCCTTGGGTGCGGCTTTTTTGGCCATGAATGTTTCTCCCTCCTGTCAGAGGTCGCTTCATCATCTCGAGTCGAACCAGTCGGAATGCCCTCTCCATTGAGGGGTGTTGCCGAGGTCCTTGGGGTTCGTTTTCGACGATTGCTCTCGAAACATCCAGAGGAATTCAGGAAAAACGCCCAATTTTCTGGATTTTTCCAGGATTTTTGCCGGTCGAAGCCCGTTTTACCCCGCTTTTCCTAGCTGGGAACCCAGGTGGCCAGATTCCATCAGACGGAAATGCCCTGCCAGCGGGGCTGAAAACGCATCAGGGACCGGCCCGTCGCGGAGACCATGGCAACCACGAAACCGGCGCCGGCGTAGGCCTCTGCCGCGCGAAGGGCGTGGCTATAATCGCTGAAGGCGCGATGAATCTGATGCGGCCCGTCGCTGATGCGCAAGAGAACGGTCGGACTCACTGAATGATGCCCCTTCCCGCTGTCCATCACCGACTTCTCCTCCTGTCTCAGGCACTGCCGCGCCACCTCGCGCATGTATTGCTCTTTCCTTAACCGTATACGGCGGTCATCACGATTTGTGCCTTGGACCCCGTCGGTTGTAGCCGAAAAACGACGTACCCGACAGGTACAAGTCCCCATGGGCCAGTGAGCGGGGAAGGCCCGGGTGCTCCGCGGAGCGAGCAGCCTCACATTCTGCATGTGAGAGTCCTGATGAGTCAATTCCGTCCTGTCACTTTGCGGGCGGTCCAGGATCTCGAGAGCCCGCGGGCGGCTGCGCCCTGAATCTCGCCGGACGTCAGGTCGACGACGATCGAGTTGGCGGTGCCCAGGTGGCCAAGAATCTTCCAGGTGGGTCCCGTCATGGACATTGCCAGACGCGTCGGCTCGGGTGGGGAATCATCCTCCAGTCGAAAGTCGATGGGAAACCTGCGGCGATGACTCCGCGGGCCGCCCAACGCCGCACATGGGTCGAGCCCGGACTCCAGCACGTCGAGGACGCCCCAGCGTGTGGTGCTGGGAATCGTCCGTCTTCCGGATGAGCCGGTGACCACGCGAACCTCAGCGCACGAAAGTACGCTCGTGGGCGTTATCGAGCTAAGCATGCGGTTGCCCCGCGCGGCCCGTTTGGCCGGCGTTTCGACCCGTTTTGAGGAGTCGCTACGGCCGGGAAGCAGGACGAAATCTTGTTAATTGCGCGATTCGAGGCGTGATCACATCTCTGGGTGCCCGGGGCAGAGCGAAGCGATGCCCCAGAGCGGAGGCCGGCGTTCTAGGACGCCCACGACTCCGCCCCAGCCACCCGATTCGAGAGAATGGTCAACTTATTCTCACGCAACTCCCTGGCGGAAACAACTCACCCTCGGGTGATCCAGTCCCACAGACCTCCATCGCGAACGCCCCAAGATGGCCATCGCCACGATCGCGAAGCCGCACAGCTTCGACCGGCGAAGTACGCGCTGGCTGTCTTCGACGTGATGCGTGAACTCGTGCGATCCTACGCGATCTCCGTTTGACCGCGTCATGAATCCGGCTTGACTGCTTCCGCATAAATCCCGCCGGTGTCGCTCAAGACGCATATCCCGCCGATCCGATCTTTCTGGTATATCGCGCGAAAACAATCGGCCTGCCTGGTTTCGCACACTCCTTGCCTGAACGCGCGACAAAAGTGGGGATCATGGGCAAAAAGGCGAGCCCGAGGGTTTTGGCCTGATGAGGCAGTCTGGGCGTACAATCTGGACCGAGCGTGCCCTGGTGGCGCTCATCCTGGCGAGCCTGGCCGGGACGCTTGATCTTGTGATTGCGGTGCATCGTAGCACTCTGACGCACCGTCAGCCCGTAGTGGCTCGGCCCGAGGGTTCGGTCACGCCCGAGCTTCCTCCCAAGCCGGCGCCGGAACCGGCGAAGGTTCCCTCCGTGGCACCGATGGTCGTCCAGGCGCCTGTTGGCAGTCCTCCGAAGCCTCCATCGAAACCTCCCGAAGATCCCACGAAGCTGGCCGTGGGCAAGCTAGCGGCGGCGACAGCGCAGGAGGTGGCGGCCGCTCGCGAGGCAGACCGTCGGTCCGAGCTCCTGGAGAAAGCCAGGCTGGATGCCATCGCGCAATCCGATCGCTGGCGGCGGCGGGAGATGCTCGTCAAGCAGCAGATCGCGTCCCTGACGGAGCAAGCCGGCAAGATCGATCAGCAAATCGATCTGCTCGCCGCCGACCGCGACGTCCTTTCTCGCGAGCGCGACGCGCTCAAGGCCGCAGTCGCCCGCGCCCAGCAAGGTCAGGGCTCGTACGCGGTGCTGCCTTACAAAGGTTCCAATGGAAGCTGGCGGCGTCCGATCGTGCTGGATTGCAGTGACGGTACGGTCACGTTGCGACCCAAAGGACCGACGTTCTCGATGCTCGATCTCTCGGCGATGATCAATCCCCGCTCCAGTCCCGTCATCATTGCCATTGCACGCGAGCTGCTACGCGTGCAGATGTCGGAGTCTCCGGACGGTGCGCCGGTCGTGCCTTACTTCGTCTTTCTGGTGCGGCCCGACGGCATTCGCGCGTATTACGAGATCCGAGCGCGGCTGGAACCTTTGGGAATTGCCTTTGGCTATGAGCTGATCGCTCAGGACCTGAAGGTCGACGTTCCCGATTTCGACAACCTCGCCACCTGGGATGGCGCGATTCCGTTGGACGAACCGCTCATGTCCGCCACCGGGCCCGGAACGGGCCGAGGCGGGACGACCGAGAGCAATGCCGGTTCCAGTGGCGCCGGCGCCGGCCTGTCCTGGCCCTCCGCCGCTTCGGGCTCTAGCGCCACCGCAGGAAACGTCTCAGCCGGAGGATTGGGCCTGGCAGAAAACGGACCCGGCGGAGCAGGGGGTACGACCAACAACAGATCAGGCGGCGCCGGGAACCTCGCCTTCGGCGGACCCGGCGGCGCAGGCAACCTGGCCGGCAACGGATCAGGCGGCGCCGGGAACTTGGCCGGCAGCGGGTCAGGCGGCGCCGGGAACTTGGCCGGCAGCGGATCAGGCGGCGCCGGGAACTTGGCCGGCAGCGGGTCAGGTGCACGCGGGTCGAGTACGGACCCCGGATCGGTCGACGATTTTGTCTGGCCACCCCGTCCGCCAGCTCAAGGCTCTCAGGGGCACGGAAACGCATCGGTCGCGGGAACCGGGCCAGAAAGCGAGGGGCAGGCGCAGGGACCCGGCACAGGAAGCTTCGCTGATGGATCGCCCGGCGCCAGCCGGTCCAGCAGCGGAGTAGGCTCTGGCTCAACAGGTTTCGGATCTGGCAGGGGATCGCAGAGTTCCGCCGCGGGCCCGGGCGGGTCGGATACCCTTGCCTCTGGCTCAGCGTCTGGCGGTGGCCGATCCGGTTCGGATGCGCTTGGCTCCGGCTCGGGATCTGCCTCAGGCTCTGGCTCTGGCTCAGCGTCTGGCGGTGGCCGATCCGGTTCAGAGGCGCTTGGCTTCGGCTCTGGCTCCGACTCAGCGTCGGCGTCTGGCGGTGGCCGCACCGGTTCGGATGCGCTTGGCTTCGGCTCTGGCTCTGGCTCAGCGTCTGGTGCTGGGCCCGGGATGGGGGAAGGACCGGCCGCGGGTTTGGCCTCCGGAGCGGGACGAGCAGGCCAGTCAGGGAGCCTCTTGCCCGATCTCGAGCCTGCCGGTGATCGAAGAAACGACGCCAGCAATGGTGGCGCCGGCGGTCTCTTCGGTGATAACATGCCTTCGCAGGGTTCCGGAAGCTCCGCGCCGTCGTCGGCTCGTGGCGATACCCGGACGCCGCAGCAGGGTTCCGGAAGCTCCGCCCCATCCTCGGCTCGTGGCGATGGACGGACGCCACAGCTCGCGCCGTCTTCGAGATCAACATCCGGCGCGGCGCGGACCGGCCAGGGCGCGCAAGGCGGAGGCTTAAATGCCACTGGCGGCGGATCCGCCGGCGATTCCCTCGCGGGGTCGAATCCGGCCGGTGGTTCGGGCTCAAATCCGGGCTCGAGCCCGGGCGAAGGCGTTGATCCCGGTGTGCTCTCGTGGCCTTCGGGCTCGACCAGTGGCTCATCAGCATCAGCCGGATCGAGTCCGAGATCGATCACGGCGGGAAGCCCCTCCACGATGGCGGGAAGCTCTTCCACGATGGCGGGGAGCCCCTCCACGACGGCGGGGAGCCCTTCCATGATGCCGGCAAGCTCCTCCACGATGCCGGCAAGCCCCTCCACGATGGCGGGGAGCCCCTCCATGTCGTCGCCGTCGAGCTCGATGTCGGGGCTTGTCTTTGGCTCTGACAGCTCTTCGGCGACCACGAAAGTCAAGGATGGAGTTGCCGCGCCCAGGTTCAAGAGCCGGATTCCGGATGGTCCCTCGAAGACGATCGAGGTTCCGTTCGAGATCGTAGTGGTTTGCGATCCTGAAGGGCTGGCGATCCACCCGGGAGGGTACCGCGTGTCCAACCACGCGCTCGAGATTGGCAAGAAGGAAAGCATCGTCGTCCGCGAGCTTCTGGCCGTGGCACATCAGCGGGCAACGGCTGACCCGACGATCCGGCCGCAGCCTCGGGTCAAATTCCTGGTGGAAAGTGGCGGCGCAAGGACGTTCTGGGCGGCGCGGAAGCAGATTCTGTTCTCGGGGTTGGGCTGGCCGATGTCGCTCCAGGTGACCGGTTCGCAGGACCCCAGCCGCCTGGCGCACGAAGAGTGGTGAGGAGAGCACAGCTCATGGGACCTGCCAGATCCAGCCGTTATCAACTGCTGGCGCAGCCAGTCAGCGTGCTGGCCCTGGTCCTCGCCCTGACGGTCTGGGTCCAGCGACGCAGCAACGAATCGCCGGGCCTGCCGCATTTGCCTGCCCCAGTGGCCCCGGCGGAGCCAGTGGCTCAGGTCGTCATCGTGCCCCAAGTAGCGCCGCCTTCAAGCAAATCGGCGGCCGCGAGCGCTCAGGCGACCCCTGGGCCTGCTACGGCTGCTCCCGTATCAGCGGTGCCGGCAGTGCCGAAGCTTGATCAGGACGCGGTCGCGAAGGCCGAAGTCGCGCTTGATGAGGCCAGCCGTGACCGGGCCCGGGCCGAAGCCCGCGCGGCGGACGTCGCGCATCGGCTCGAAGCCGCCGTGAATCAAGCGGCGCTTGATGCGGCCATGGCGCGCAAGCTCTCCTTTCGCATCCGCGATCCCTCAGCAAGGATCAGCCAGGTGGCGGCGCGGGGAGGGTTCCTGCGCGCGGATGTCGACAAGCTCAAGACCGAGGTCGCCGCCCTGCGGACTTTGCCTCGGCCCAAGGCGACCTCGATTCTCACCAAGAGCCCGGTCGCCCGGCCCGCCGGCGGGGGTGACGAGTTTCACTTCGAGCTGCACCGCAACCGCGTCAGCTTCGTCAACCTCGAGCGTCTGCTCGAGCTGGCCAAGGCCGACGCCCAGGTGCGAATTCGCATGGGCGACCGCACCGGACTGATTACCTCGCAAGTGGGCCCGGTCGGCTCCTTCACGCTGGTCTACATCCTGGGCCGGGCCAATGCCGGCATCGACGAATTGATCGAGCGGCAGAGCATCCGCTTCGATCTGAAAGGCTGGGAACTCGTGCCCGAGTCGGAGCAGCGTGGCGTCACGTACGAAGGGACACGAAACCCGATCTCCGAATATGCCCGCGCCGTCAGTCACCTCACACCGGGCCGATCGGTGGTAACGTTCTGGGTCTATCCCGATAGCTTCGAGCTCTATGGCCGGCTCCGCGACGAGCTGGTCTCAAGCGGCTTGAGTGTTGCCGGCAGGCCGCTGCCTGAGGGCATGACCATCCGGGGAAGCCCGATGGGCTCGGTGTCCGCGGCCCAGTAGGTCCGGGCCTCGCCCGGAAACTGCCCCAACCTGCGGCCAGAATGATGAAGCTGCGCCTGGATCTGGTAAGATCGAGAGCGGATATCCGAGGAACGATGGCCGGGGCTTTACGTGCTCGGGCCTGGGTGCGCTGAGCGGCTTGAGACGGTTGTCGCTGTCTGATCAGAGCCGCATCGCCGCGGCGCTGGGCGCCCAGCCACCATCCGCAAGAGCGGATGGATTGCCGTCTCGGAGGGAGGATACCATGACCCAGAAAACCGCAGCCGACCATCTTGCCGAAGCGCTCAACCGGCTCACGAGGACCCCTCATCCCTTTGCGCCTCCTGAAGCGGAGATTGTCCCGGGAGCGGAAAGCGAAGGGGGCGTACCGGCCCGACACGCCTTTACCATCTCCATCAGCCGCGAGACCGGGGCAGGGGGCATTAGCATCTCCCGCGAAGTCGGCAGGCGCTTGAGCTGGCCGGTCTACGACAAGGAGCTCCTGAAAAAGCTGGCCGACGATCTGAACGTGGACGTTTCGTACGTGGAAGACTACGACGAACGCCGGGGAAGCTGGCTGGTCGACACGATCAAGGCCCTCTCCACCACTGCCAGCGTCTCCGAGGTCGCATATTTCCACCGCCTGGTCCGGATACTGCAAGCCCTCGGACTCCGCGGCGAGTGCATCGTCGTCGGCCGGGGCTCAAGCTTCATCCTGCCCCAAGAAACGACGCTGCGGGTCCGGATCGTTGCATCACGTGATGACCGGATCACGTACCTCGCGCGGGAGTGGAAGCTCTCAAATACGGATGCCGCTCGCTATGTCGATACCAAGGAGCGCGATCGCCAGAAGTTCATCAAGGACCATTTTCACAAGGAACCTGATGATCCCTTGAACTACGACCTGATCATCAACCGCTCTCGGTTCACTATTGATGAAACGGCGGAATTAATCATCGAGGCTCTACATCGCATGCAGGCGCGGAAGCCCAGTTAAAGGCTCGAATAGCCTGAGCAACCCATGAGCCATCGCACCAGCATCCGATGGACCAGCTCGCTTGCCGCTCTGACCTTGCTGACGGCGACCTGCGCAGCGCAGGGGCAGGTCGCCGAGACAATCTATCACGGCGGCACGATCCTCACCATGAACGGTGACTCGCCTGCCTATGCCGAAGCGGTCGCGGTCAAGGACGGTAAGATCGTGTTCGTCGGGAACGTGGCCGACGCCCTTCGCCTGAAAGGGGAGAGCACGCAGGTCCGGGACCTAGCTGGTAAAGCCATGTTGCCCGGATTCGTCGATGCGCACAGCCACTTCACCTTTGCGCTGAATGTGGTCAACCAAGTGAACGTGGCCAATCCGCCGGTCGGCCCGGCGAAGGACATCCCCTCCACAATCGCTGCGATCCAAGCATTTCAGGCCAAGGCGAAAGTGCCTGCGGGAGGCTGGATCGTCGGGTGGGGCTACGATTCAGAGGGTCTCGCGGAAGGCCGACATATCACCCGGGAAGACCTCGACCCGCATTTCCCCGACCACAAGGTGATGCTCATCCACGTCTCGGGCCATGGCGCGGTGCTCAACTCCAGGGCGCTCGCGTCTGCCGACATCGATGCGAGCACGAAGACCCCGCCCGGTGGCATCATCAACCGGCTGCCAGGGAGCAACGAGCCGGCGGGTCTTCTGATGGAGACCGCCTATCTGCCAATCATTGAGAAACTGCCGCAACCTACCGAGACTGAACGCCTGGAGCTGATGAAGCCGGTCCAGATGATGTATGCCCGAGAGGGCTACACCCACGCCCAGGAGGGCGCGACCTTCATCAAGGACCTCGACTTCCTCTTGAAGGCGGCGGAGGAGGGGAAGATCTTCCTCGACATCGCCGCGCTTCCGAGCTTCGTTGAGATGCCGAAGTGGCTGAATAACCCCAGGTACAAGTTCGGCGCCTATCATATACCTTACGCGGCCATGAGTGAGACGTCTTTGAATTGTTGGAAGTTGAGTGTCATCAGGGTCTTCAGTTGCTCGGCGTGGCTGGTCGGAAGGCTGGCAATGGTCGCTTCGATGGCGGCCTGAAA
>JBKQMU010000318.1:0-2689 GCA_052146555.1 Isosphaeraceae bacterium | reverse complement strand
TTTCGTCAAGCTGCGCGAGGTCGTTTGCCGCCCCGTAAGCCAAGAGATCGGCTCCTATACTCATGAGCACGCGATAGTTGCCCGCGCTGTGATCCACCAGCGTATCCATGAGCTCGGCCGTCATGAGCGTTGTGTTGCCGGCCTTGGCCAGGGCGTGGTGGAGCAGTTCCAGCAAATCCTCGCGCGTGGCGGTCTCGGTCACGAGCCGTGCACGGATGCGGGTCCCCAAGGGGACCAGATCCTCATGTCGCAGCAGTTCCGGGAATCGCCCGTCCCCGGAAAGCACCACCGTTAAAAGCGACGTGGCATCGAAATCGGCGCTGCAAAGGATCCGCAGCTCAGAGAGGACGTCTGGGCTCATCTCTTGGGCTTCGTCAACCAAAAGCACCGGGCGGACCCGTGAGGAGGCCACGTGGGTTTTCCAGCGCTCGCGCAGAGCTTTGAATCCGCCCCAGCGATTGTGGGGCGCGAGCTTCACCGCGAAGACGTCGCCCAGCTCGCGATAGAAATCGCCGCTTCGGGACTGGGGCCGCTCGATCACACCGACCGTGACGTCCCGCATCGCCGCCAGCCGCCCGGCGACAATCCGCAGCGCCACCGACTTGCCGGTACCCGACTCCCCGGTGATCAGCGCGAAGCCTCCCTCCTGGACCAACTGTTCGACACGCCAGGCGAAGTGCTCGATCTTGGGGGTCAAGAGCAGTCCCTCGCTGGGAATCTCTGGTGAAAATGGGTTCCATTTCAGCCCATAGAGCGCCAGCAGTTTCTTGCTGTTCATGATGGTTCTCCGTTCTGGGAAAGGGGTGTCTTGGGCAAGTACGCTGGTGGCATTCCCGTGGCCGAATACTCCTGGAGGATGCTCTTGAGAAGTGGCGGCAACTCGCTGTTTCTGAGTGGACCGTGGTCCAGCTCCGGGTCCAGGCTGTTGCCTTCGACCGAGGCGCGACGGCCGTCGGCGTTGGCAGTCTTGTCGAGGGGATAGATGGGAGCCAGAATCGTCCCGCCCGGTTCGTCGACCAGATCGATCCGGCCGAGGTCCCAGCGGGCGTACCGCACGGTGACCTCGCGGAAGTGCCGGTATCTTGCCGGAACCTCGAACCGCACGCCCTCCAGCGAGATGGTTCCGTCGCTCTGACGCTGACTCCTCTTGGTCTCCAGGCGAAACGCATCACGTAGTGCTTCGCTCGAGGGGCTTGAGCGAAGCACATCGGGCGCCTGGGCGAAGCGCTCGACCGGCGAGCAGGAGGTCTCGCGGTGCACGGCGCGGTTGTATTCGATTTCCACCCACGCCTGGGTTGCTTCGTTGAGTAACTCGAGCGTCAAGTCCGCGACGCCGTCGAGCATCTTCATCAGCCGCCCCTCGAGCGTTCCCCAGAACGCCTCTTGCTTGCCATTTTGATAGGGGCTGTACGGGAGTGTCCGCTCAGCGACGATTCCCAGGCGGAGTAGACCTTGGGTGACTTCCTCGGCCACCATCGCAGCGCCGTTGTCGGTCAAGAGCGCACGCGGCAGCCCACGTTTCTGGATCGCCTGGGAGAGGCCGTGCACCAGATCCTCCGCCGTCTCCGAGAGGTACCACTGGACGTGGCAGCAGAGCCGCGAGTGGTCGTCGAGGATGCCCAGCGCGATTGGCCGCACCCACTGGCCGCCTGGCGTGAGCACCTTGAGCGATCCATGGTGGAAATCGAGATGCCACAGTGACCCGACGTAAGCGGTCTCGTAGCTGCGGACCTCCCGCGTCTGCCGCCTTGTCTCCGCACGGACCTCGCCGGGTCGTCCCTTGGCCTGGAGCCGGGGCCGGGGCACCCAGCCGTGAGCCTGCATGTACCGTCGGACCGTGCAATAGGAGCGAAGCGGCCCCAGCTCAGGATCGGCCTTCACTGAAGCAGCGAGGTTGTCGTAGTGCAGCTGGTAGCTCCAGTGCAGGTGGTCGCGATACTGGAGCAAAAGCCGTTGGGCGACAGCAGGAGGCAGGGACACCTTGCCGCGGTCTTTGCGCACGGCCCGGCGCAAGACGGTGACCGGGTCGTCGTGCCCGCGCCGTGCCATGTAATACCACCGCTCGATGGTGACAGCCGAGAACCGGACGTCGCGTCCACTCACGGGATGACACCAGGTCTTCTCGGCAAGAGAGCGGATCGCGGTCTTGAGCGCACCGCGAGCGGGGGGAGAGCTCAAGAGTGAGCCCACCACGGAAAATCGAAAGTGCGCCCACAGGGTGCTGGTCGATTTGGCGTGTGCTTGAGTCATCACGTCTCCTCACAAGGTAGGGGAAGGAACCGTGACAACCTCTTTACACCAGCTAATCAGGATGGGCGACGAGCATCTTCTGCGGGTGGAGTGCGATTATCGTGAATCCTCGATTCGTAGGCCCCCGGGAACCGTAATCGGTGAGAGAAACCGAAGCAGGAGCGTCCAACCCCTGCAGATGCGATGGCGGAGAAGGAAGGCTTCCATCAGCGAATATGGCAGGCTGACGATTTCGACAACCGGTACGAGATGGGCGCGAGCGACTTTCCAGAACGGTGTCTGCGGAAAGTGTTCGCGCCAGAAGACCTGCCAGCGAGTGATGGTCCGACGGTCGGCGCCGAAGCGAGTGGAGAGCTCGCGGACCCGGCGTGGTGTCGGCCCTTGCCGCATGGCGCTGATGAGGATGACGATGACGCCGAGATAGACCTTGGGACCGAGG
>JBKQMU010000317.1:0-21738 GCA_052146555.1 Isosphaeraceae bacterium | reverse complement strand
ATTTCAGAGAATCAATGGGTAAATTGGCTATGACGTGGCACCATGATTCTCACTCGGCAGCGAGTCTCGGCCCATTGCGAAAGAAGTTACGTCAAAAACGGGCGAACTACTGTAGAAGATGAGTTTGGCTGGGATCTGCTCGACTTCTTGAAACAGGCCGGGTTTCGCCGAGCCACCGGCTGCTCGATCTGGTCGGCTAAGCTGGGGTACATCGAAGGTGCCGGCGACACGCTCCAGTTCGTGGCGGAAAAATAAACCAGCCCGCGCCCTGGTTTGTTTTGTATGATGATGGTGTAGGGCACTTCACGCACCCAAGCTTCGTAGGCAACGAGAGACAGGCACCGTGTGGTCTTCGTTCCGGTTCGTTGCTCCGGTCGAGACGTGCAGCTATCTGCCGCAGCAGAAGGCACGCATGGAATACGAACACACAAGTGATCTGCCGGCTGCTGACTACACGGTGCGCATGATTGAGGGCTGGCGCCGATTCGGTCATACGATGTTCCGGCCGCAGTGTCCGAGCTGCCAGGCCTGCCGATCATTGCGAGTGGTCGTCGATAAGTTCCAGCCCAACCGCTCTCAGCGGCGGGTGCGGAAGGCGAACGAAGGCTCGACCCGCCTGGATATCGGCACCCCAAGGGTCTCACAGTCTCGCCTCGATCTCTACCGCCGGTTTCACCAGGATCGAGCCCAGCGGAGGGGCTGGAGTGAGCGGGATGAGGACGCGGTCTCCTACCACGCCTCGTTCGTCTCCAATCCATTCTCCATCGAGGAGTGGTGCTACAGCGTAGGCCAAGCGCTCACGGGTGTGGGGCACGTCGACCCGCTTTCCGTGGGGCTATCAGCCATTTACTTCATCCACGACCCCGAATACCGGAGCCGCGGGCTAGGCACTTGGAACGTGCTTTGTTTGATTGACGAGGCGCGCCGTCGCGGTCTGCCGCATGTCTACCTGGGTTACTGGGTCGCCGATTGCCAGTCGTTGGCCTACAAGGCATCGTTCCGTCCCTTCGAGATCCTGGGAATTGATGGACTGTGGCATCCGGCCTGATCTTCAGTACGAATGGCTCACTCGCCTGTGCGCAGCGAACCGACGCACTGCTCGAAGATCTCCCGGACACGCGCGCCATGAAGGCTAGACTGGGTGAGGAATTGCTGCACGGTTTCCGCGTCGCTTGCCGCCTGATCGGAGAGCCGCCGCGCCAGACCGAGTAAATCGGCGTCATTTTCGGGCAGATCGCAAGTGGCGCGGTTACGGATCAAACGCAGGCGCCCTTCGACCGTGCGCAGGAAGTCATAAGCTTCGCGAAGCTGGGCATGAACCTTGGCCGGAATCGCCCGATAGTGGTACAAGGCCTCCAGCGCGTCCCAGAGGTTGGGTCGCAGAATGTCGGGGTGGTCGGCCGCGTGAGAGAGCATCAGCAACTGCGCGAGGAACTCGATGTCGGCGAGCCCTCCGGTGCCGCGCTTCAAGTCACGACGCGGGCGTGATTCCTCCAGCTTGCGACGCAAGGTGAGGACCTCCGGCACAAGGGCCTGGAGGTCAACCGGCCGGCAGAGAATCATCCGGATTGCGTCGGCGACATGCGTCCGGAAACCGCCCGTTGCGAAGATCACCCGCGCTCGTACAAGCGCCAGCCGTTCCCAGGCGGCAGCGGAATGCTCGAAATACTGGCGGAAGGCGGAGAGCGTGTTGACCAACGGGCCGGAAGCGCCGTGGGGACGCAATCGGGTATCGACGCGATAGAGCGGTCCGGTACCGGCGTTGCCCTCCAGGGCTTTCAGCACCCGCTGGGCGACCTCGGTGACGAACTGCTCGTTGGAGATCGACCGGCTGCCCCCGGATGTCTTGCCGTTTTCCTCGTGCAAGAAAATCAGATCCAGGTCGCTATGGTAATTGAGCTCACGGCCGCCCAGCTTCCCCAAGGCAAGGATGGCCCAGCGCTCCCTGCGGTTGTCGCTCTTGCGCATCGGCGTTCCGAAGCGGGCAGCCCGGCGCTGCCACTGGTCGCGCGCAACTTGGGTGACGATCGCTTCGGCAACGTCGGCCAGCTCGCGTGTCACTTGACGGATCGGCTCGCGTCCCAGAATGTCGCGAGTGCCGATGCGGACCCACTCCTTGTTGCGAAAACTCCAGAGAATCGGCCCCAGGTCCTCGGCCCCCCTGGCCAGCTCGGCGAGCTCGGCCTTGATGGCCGCGCCGGGTAAAGGACGATCCACGACCAGTGAATCCATCAGGTCATCGATCATCCCGGGGTTGCTGATTAAGATCTGGGAAAGGAACTGGCTGGTCGCACAGAGGTTGACGTAGAGCCGCAGGCTTGGAGGGTTAAGGTTAAATAGCTCCCAGAGAATGGCCTTGGCGCCCAGCGAGGCCGAGACCTTTTCGAGGTTCGTCAGCGTCATGTCAGGGTCGGGGGTCCGGCCCACGGCCTGCAGCAGCCTGGGGGCGATGGCTGCCAGGAAGTGGCGACAGCGGGCATGCGACAGGAACAGAAAATCTTCACGCGCCAGAGCCATCACATTCTGGTAGGCCGTCTGTTGGTCGCGAAACGGGTAACGGCCGAGCACTTCGGCCTTGTGCTCCTCGCTGGGATGGGGGTCGAGCACCAGGTCGACGGCGGGGTCGGTGGCCGAACCGTCGTCGTCCAGAAACGCGTCATGAAGAATGTGGTTGAGGATGCGGCGGTTCACCTCGGTTTTGATGCGATAGTCGGCCAGGAAGCGGCGAGTAGGGCTGCCGCGGTCCTCACCAAGCCTGCTGGCCGCGTAGCCCATTCGGATCGCCAGCGTGCGCAGCTCTTCGGGGTCACGGGGCATCTCGTGGGTCTGTCGGTCGAAGAGAAGCTGGAGCCGGTGCTCGACCCCGCGCAGAAACCGGTACGTATCGTCCATGATGCTGCGCTCATCTGCCGTCAAGCAGCCAACTTGCTCGAGCTGGTGGATCGCCAGCAAGGTATTGGCGCTGCGAACCACCGGATACTCGCCGCCATGTAATAGCTGGAGAAACTGGACGACAAATTCGACGTCGCGGAGTCCGCCGTGCCCCGTCTTGACCTCGAAACCGGCGCGTCCGGCCGAAACCGTGCGCTGCTCGATACGCCTTTTGAGCGCCTTGATCTCCGAGATCTCGCTGGCTCCGAGGTAGCGACGATAGACGAACGGGGTGATGGCCTGGACGAACGTCTTACCCAGCTCGAGGTCACCGGCAATCGGCCGGCACTTGATCAGTGCTTGCCGCTCCCAGGTTCGGCCCCGGGTAACGTAGTAGCCCAGCGTCGCGTCGAGTGACCGGGCTAAAGCCCCCTGCTCGCCGTCGGGACGAAGCCGCATGTCGACCCGGTAGGCCATGCCCAGCGACGTGTGCTCGGCGAGCAGCCGGACGATCTCGGTGCCCATGCGCGCAAAGAACTCCGCGCACGAGACGACGCGCGGCCCCAGGGTTCGGCCGTCCTCGTCGTACAGGAATACGAGGTCGATGTCCGAGCTGTAATTCAATTCCATACCGCCAAGCTTGCCCAGGGCAAGCACAACGAATCGCGCAGAGGCTCCGTCGGCCCGCCGAGGCTCTCCGAACCGGGCTTCGGCCCAGCCCCGTGCCAGCCGCGTCGCCGCCTCGGTGCAGGCATCGGCCAGGTTCGACAGATCCAGCGTGATGACTTCCAGGGGAAGACCGCGGACGATGTCGTTGTAACCGATGCGCAGGATCTCGCGCATGCGAAAGCGGCGCAGGGCCAGCGCCTGCTCCGCCTCGGTGTGCGGCGGATGCGTTGGGCCCGCTTGTGGTGCGCTGAGCGTGCTCCAGAGGTCGTCGACAAGTGCGTCTCGGTCGCGCCTTTCAGCACCGGCCTGAAGCCAGTCGATGAGGTCCGGATCGCGCACTAGAACCTCACTGAGATGCTGACTGGAACTGAAGACCTGGAGCAGAATCTCCGTCGTCTTGGGGTTTTCCGCCAGCTTTTCCAGAGTCGGCCGGGGGTCCGGTCGGGCTCCGATGAAGCGATCGAGATTGGCCATCGCCATGCCGGGATCGGGGCAGCGCGGCAGCACGGTGTCAAGCTGGTGGACGATCCGGGCGACCAGCGGCAGGTGCGGCGTCCCGGCCCGGCCGATCAGGTCGTGCAGATCGCGCACGCCACGCTCCGGGTCGCGCACACCAAGCCCGGTCAGCCAGTCGTGGATGACCTCGTGTCGGTCATGATGAGCAAGGAACCAGTCAGCGTTCATCTGCGGTCTCGGGGCGAAAAAAAGGCTCCGATCGAGGCAGGCGGGATCTCTGGCCGGCGGCATGCCTCAGCATGATCAAAAGGGCGTCAGATCAGAGGCGACGTGCTGAAGGTGGCGGAAGAGGAGCTCGACGTCGCCGTGGCTCAGCCCCAGAAGCACCGCGATCTCACGCTCCTGGACCCGGGCCTGCATGAGAGGCAAGATCTGCCCAGTAAACGGCCGCAGCCGGTCGGGAAGCTCGGGCTGCGGCGTATACCGCCGATGCGCCTGCCAGGGATCACCGAAGTCGGCAAAATCGGGGTCGAACCAGTACTCGCGGCCGCCGCTGTGGAGCAGCTCGAGGAACCATTCCTCGAAGCTCCGCGCCACGATTCTGGGCAGGCTGCGGGTCGTCTCATCTCCCGAGGTGAAAACAGGATAGCCGCCGCCGGGCCAGCGATAGGCCAGGTCGATGCAGATCGTCTCCACGTTGGGGTTGCCCAGCTCGAACCAGCTTTCGGGCTGAACCACCAGCTCATTGATGCGCGAGAAAACAACCATCGGCCCGATTGCCGAGATCGGGTGGATGAGCGGGCCGTTGTGATAAAGGCCGTTGGAGATCATCAGCCAGGCGCGCAGACCCGCGGGGAGACGAAAGCCGTGGCGGTGTTCCCAAGCCGCAATCACCCGCGGGTCCGCGCCCGGCCGGCACGGCTGGCCCGCCGTGGCGAACCCGGCGTGCAGCTCCTCGGGGCTTGGCGCCAGACTCTCATCGATCCCACCCCAGGCCATCCAGCAGTGCACCAGCTCGTGGAGCTGGTTCGCCATCGGCTCCCCCTTCACGTCACACCGCCGCCCCGATCCGCTCGGTGGTCGCGACCGCACCGAACAAGGTCACCGCGCTGGCGTCCTCAATGCGCACCTTGACCATAGTCCCGACCAAATGCTTCGGACCGTCGAAGACGACGATCCGGTCGCACACCGAGCGGCCTGAAAGCTGGTCTTCGCCCTCCCAGCCGTCGCGACGGGCCGTCGAACGACTTGGTCCTTCCACCAGTACCGTCATCTCACGGCCAATGAAGTCGCGATTGTCCTTGAGACTGATGGCCGTCTGAACCGCCAGGAGTTCGTTGTTCCGCCTTTTCTTGACGTCATCGGGCACGTCATCGAGATAAAGTACATCAGCCTTGGTCCCCTGGCGACGGCTGTATTTGAAGATGAAGCTGTTCTTGAAATGTGCCCGCTCCACCAGGGCGACGGTGCGCTCGAACGATTCTTCGGTCTCACCGCAGAAACCTACGATGAAGTCGCTCGAGACGGCAATTCCAGGAACCATCTCACGTATTCGCAAGAGCATGTCCTCATAAAAGCCGACCGAGTACATGCGCTTCATGCGGCGGAGTATCACGTCGCATCCGCTTTGGGCGGGAACGTGAATGTACCGCGAGGCCGTGGAGATGTCGCGCACGGCCTGGAGGAGGTCGTCGGTCATGTCGGTGGGAAAGCTGGTGATGAACTTGACCCGCTCGACTCCGGGCAATTCGCCGATGCGGTAGAGCAGATCGGAGAGCCGCGCGGTGCGGCCATCGCCCTCGCGGAACGTGTAACTGTTGACCGTCTGCCCCAGGAGGGTGATCTCCTTAACCCCGGACTCGGCCAAGAGCCGTGCCTCGCCCAGGATGGAGACGGGGCTGCGGCTCTGCTCCGGCCCCCGGACCGAGGGAACGATGCAGTACGTGCAAAATTTGTCGCAGCCCATCATGACCCGGACGAAGGCCTGAAACGTGCTTGGCCGCAGGGCCGGCTCGCGATCGGCGTCGTATCCCTCGAAGCTCGCCGTGATCGACTCAAGTGAGCCGGCGGTGCGCGCGAGGCTCAGCGCAAGCTGCGGCTGTTTCTCTTCCCGGGCCCGGTCCAGAAGCTCCGGCACCCGCGCGAGCTGCCCCGGCCCCACCACGATGTCGACGTGCGGAGCCCGTTTGAGAATCTGTTCCTGATCTTTCTGGGCCATGCAGCCCAGGACGCCGATCTCAAGCTCGGGCTTGCGCCGCTTGAGGTGCTTGATCCGACCCAGCGCACTATAGATCTTGTCCTCGGCGTGCTGGCGAACCGAGCACGTGTTGTAAAGGATGGCATCGGCCGCTTCGATGTCGCTCGTCAGCTCGTATCCCTGGCTGCACAGCCGCGCGACCACCAGTTCGCTGTCCAGAACGTTCATCTGGCAGCCGACGGTCTCGATGTAAAGCTTCTTACGAGGTTGCGCGCTTGCCAGGTCGGCCATCGCCACAGCTCCCCGGCGCTTGCTGCTTTCGCCGCCGGATGCGAGTTTTTAGGGGGGGGGGTCAACCGTCCCGGCCCGGAACCCGGCGATCGCCAATCTCGCCCTGGGACCGACACGGCCATGGATTCTACCAACGGCCTTCACGAAAAGGAATCAGTCTCGCCGGCCCTGGTTCACGCACATCCCCACTCGTCTTTCTCCCTTCCAGCCTCTCGAGAGCTGAGCAAGTTAGGGTGACTTTGCGGGACGTGTCGCCAGCCGGGATGCCCTGGCCATGAAAAAGAAGGGCAATCGCGGCCGCAACGCCGAGAGTGCGCTGGCTAGAGGTTTTTTTTCTTGATATAAGTCGTTGTCCAGATGCTCCTCGGAAACACGCGTCTGCTTGCCCATGCCCATGAAAATTCTGGCCGTTCATCCCGGCTCTTTGCTTTACACAAAGATTTTCCTCCGGCTCGAGCCCCTGGGAATTGAGCTCATCGCCGCCGAGCTCGTGCGCATCGGGCATGACGTCCGGCTGCTCGATTTGCAGGTCGAAAATCATGTGAGTTATTTCCGACAAATCCGAGAGTGGCGACCGGATGTCGTGGCGTTCTCCTGCAATTATCTTGCCAACATTCCCGAGATAATAGATCTTGCCAGGGCGACGCGGTCGCTGCTACCCGATTCTTTGATCTTCGTTGGCGGACACAGTGCCTCGTTCGTGGCTGGTGAGTTGCTGGCGCATGCCCAAGGGACGATTGATTGCGTGCTCAAGGGGGAGGGAGAGGCGAGTGCCGGGGCCTTGGTGGATGTGGCAGCCCGGCGTGACTGTAACGGTAACGGGCAAGGGCTGCTGGAGGTTCCCGGCGCGGTCACGCAATGGGGATGCGGGCCTGCTCCCGCGTTTGCCCGCAGCCTGGATGACTTGCGGCCGGCGCGCGACCTCTTGCGCCATCGCCGCAAGTATTTCATCGGGGTTCTGGACCCTTGCGCATCGATCGAGTTCAGCCGAGGTTGCCCGTGGGATTGTTCCTTCTGCAGCGCCTGGACTTTCTACGGGCGCAGTTACCGGATGAAGTCGGCGGAGGTCGCCGCCGACGAGCTGGCGACGATCCGCGAACCGGGTGTCTTCATCGTCGATGACGTGGCCTTCATTCAGCCTGAGCACGGCATGGCCATCGGCGAGGCGATCGCGCGGCGGGGAATCAAGAAGCACTACTATCTCGAGACCCGCGGTGACGTCCTCTTGCGCAACAAGGACGTCTTTCGGTTCTGGAAGACCCTCGGTCTGCAGTACATGTTCTTGGGAGTCGAGGCCATCGATGAAGAGGGGCTCAAGAAATATCGCAAGCGGGTGAGCCTTTCGAGAAACTTCGAGGCGCTCGAGTTCGCGCGTTCGCTGGGCGTCATGGTGGCGATCAACATCATCGCCGATCCGGACTGGGATGTCGCGCAGTTCGAGGTCATCCGCCAGTGGTGCCTGGAGATCCCGGAAATCGTCAATGTCAGTGTGAACACGCCGTATCCGGGCACCGAAAGCTGGCTAACCGAATCGCGCCGGCTGACCACGCGCGACTACCGGCTCTTCGACATTCAGCACGCCGTGCTGCCGACGCGGCTCCCTTTGGCCGAGTTCTATGAGCAGCTTGTCCGAACACAGCAGGTGCTCAATCGCAAGCACTTAGGTTACAGTGCGCTGCGGGCTCTGGCGGGAATCCTGGTGCGAAACCTTGCGCGGGGCCAGGTCAACTCGCTGAAGATGCTCTGGAAGTTCAGTAGCGTGTACGATCCCGCCCTCCAGCTTGCCGATCACGGTCTGCCGGTCCGCTACGAAATGTCGCTTCCCCCTCAGAACGGAGCGAGCGTCGATCTTCGGTCGATCTACATCCATTCACCGCCCGGCCGCCGGGGACGGTCCATCGACGACGCCACGGAGGAATTCGTCGAGCAGACGCGGATGGGCGGGGGCGATTCTTCCACTGACTCGTGCGAAGCCGAAATGAATCACTAAGAAATGCTCACAATTCGGTGCGCCCTCCACGCCGCGAGGTCGATGCCGGCGGATTCGATCAAACCGGTTGCCATGTCGTAAAATCACAGTATGGGGAAGTGCGTTGGCTCCGCGCGACCGTAATAGCCGGCCCTGGTTCGACCTGCGCGCCGAACCGGCGGACCTGTCGCCTGAGCTCGACCGAGGACCTGGCAATGTCCCAAAATGTCCCACTCCGGGCGAGAATTTCGCCGGAGAAGTATAAGCAAAGGCAATAGTATTGCGCACGAGCAGAAGATTAAAGGTTTTTTATCCCATCCGCGCGGTCGCCGAGGGTGTTGTGAGTGGCTGGGCCGGAGCGAAGCGACGACCCAGAACGGCGACGCGAGCCCTGGGGCATTCTGTCCCAGCCACCCGGCGTTGCCCCGTGCAATAGAATCCTGATGTCGTCAGCAGAAGGCTAAGCGTCGAGAGCCCAGCAGGACCGGGGGAACCAGATGAAACTTCGAGATAAGGTCGCTCTCGTCACGGGTGCATCCAGGGGCATCGGTCGAGCCATCGCCATGCGGCTTGCTCGGGATGGAAGCGCGGTGGTTGTCAACTACTCTGCGAACCAAGCGGCAGCCAACGAGACAGTCGCCGCCATCGAACAGGGAGGTGGGCAAGCCATCGCTCTGCAAGCTCACGTGGAAAAACTTGCCGACTTGGAGCGTCTTTTCGGCGAGACGCTTCAACACTTCGGCAGATTGGACATTCTTGTCAATAACGCCGGCATCATGTTCAACAAGCCGGTCGCGGTAGTCACCGAGGAGGAATTCGATAAGATCTTCGCCGTGAACGTCAAGGGAACGTTCTTCGCCTGCCAGCAGGCAGCAAGACGAATGGCCGACGGCGGAAGAATCATCAACTTCTCGTCGTCCACGACGGCGATGATGCTGCCGACCTATGGTTCTTACGTCGCCACGAAGGGCGCCGTCGAGCAGTTCTCGCACGTACTTGCAAAAGAGCTTGGATCAAGGGGAATCACGGTCAACGTCATTTCGCCGGGACCGACCGATACGGAGCTATTCAATCAGGGTAAGTCAGAGCAGGACATACAGCGGTTTGCCCAGTTGGCGGCGCTGGGAAGGCTGGGTCAGCCCGATGATATCGCCAACGTCGTGAGCCTCCTCGTCAGTGACGACGCTGGCTGGATCACTGGTCAGAACATCCGGGTCAATGGCGGGACGGTTTGAGGAATCAGGCAAGACCAGAGAAGTAGGGCGAGAGCCGAGACGAACAGAACACCATGTCGCTCCGCTTGAACTGGGGGCTCGCAGCGGCTTTCACGAGCTCATCCGATCTCCCGGTCGAATTCGGTGGCCGCGGAGGAAGACGTCGGCGGCCATCGGCTTCTTGCCCACAAGTTGAAGCTCGAGGATACCGACGGCACCCTTGCCGGCCGCGATCTTCAGCCGGTCGCCGCCAGCCTCGAGAACTTCTCCGGGCGTCGCACTGGCTTCCAGGTCTTCCGGACGTGTCCGGTGAATGATCAGGCGGAGTGGAGCCTTTAAAGCGTCTTGCGAGGTCCAAAGAGTCGAGGCCAGCGGCCACGGGTTCATGGCGCGGACTAAATTGTGGACGGCAAGAGCCGGCAACGTCCAGTCGATGAGCCCATCCTCCTTGGAAAGCTTCGGGGCACGCGTCACGTTCGCCTTCTCTTGCGGGATGATCTGCGCGGTTCCGGTCACGAGTGCCGCGATCGATGAAGCGACCAGGGGCGCCCCGAGTATCGCCAGGCGGCCTTCCAGTGCCCCGGCGGTTTCGTGCGGGTCAATCGGCGTTCGTGCAACGGCAAGCATCCCGCCTGCGTCGATTCGCGGTGTCATGCGAATAACGGTCACGCCGGTCTCAGTCTCTCCGTTTTGGATTGCCCGCGCGACGGGCGCTGCACCTCGATAGGCTGGCAAAATCGAACCGTGCAGATTGATTCCACCCATCGGGGCGATCGCAAGGGCGCCGGCCGAGAGAATCTGGCCGTAAGCCGCGGTGACCATGAGATCCGCACCAAGCTGGGCGATGAGCTGCAGGCTCTCCGGGCTGTTGATGTTCTCGGGCTGAAGAACGGGAATGCCACGTGCTTCGGCTGCAAGCTTGATCGCGCTTTTAATAATTTCTTGTTTGCGGCCTTGTGGCCGATCGGGCTGGGTCACAAGCGCGAGAATCCGGTGTCCCGTATCGGCCAGGTGCTCCAGAAGTGGCAAGGCAAAGTCGCCCGTCCCAAGCACGATGATCCGGATCGGAGGTGCGGAAGCCATGCCGGGTTCGCTCTCTGACTTCAGGAATCGCCGAAGCGGACGGCCAAGATCCGGATCAGCGTCAGGCGCGAGCAGATCAGGTCAATTCGGGTCAACCGTGGGCAGCGTTCGCCGTGGGCGCGAGTCGCTTCGAAACGGTCGCGACGTGAAGCTCTTGGACGATCTGGTCGTCCCGTGCGTATTCTCCGACCTCCTGGGCCTGACGAAACTGTTGCTCGAACTCGCGCAACTTGTCTTTCATGGGATGCAGGGCCAAAGAGTCGAGATAGTCGATGAAGAGCTTGCCGTCGAGGTGGTCCGCCTCATGCTGGATGGCTCGGCTGAGCAGATCTTCGACCTCGTACGCCACGAGTTCGCCTTCCATGTTGTACGCCTGCACCTTGATTTTCCGTGCCCGCCGAACCTTCGAGTACAGCCCCGGGAGGCTCAGGCAACCTTCATCGTCCTCGATCGACGAATGCCGTTTGACGATCACGGGATTGATGAATACCAATTCCTTGTCCTTCTGTTCCGGCTCAGCCGTCACGTTAAGGATGAAGAATCGATACGGCAGCGCCACCTGGTTCGCGGCCAGTCCCACGCCTCGGGCGGCATACATGAGCCCGAACATCTCTTGGACCGCGACGCGAAGATCCGCGTCGATCTGGGTCACGGGCCGTGACCGATATCGCAGCGCCGGATGGGGGTATTTGACGATATGCAGCACAACTGGAGCTCCGGACTACTGGAAATCCACCTTTCACAGTTTATGCACAATCGAGTCCGACCGCCAGCGTCCGGTAATGCGGGAGGATTGGCAGCGGGCTCTCGCGTTTTCGACCCGGCAAAGTGCAGTCGCTAGTGCTGTTTGTTAATGCATTGCTTACATCGATTGAAGGGGCCGGTTCCGATCTTACCGTCTCCCGTGGGAGAAGGTGCCGCGAAGCGGCAGATGAGGGGGACGCCGCGCTCGCCTGTGTCCCCCCTAATCCGGCCTTCGTCCACCTGCTCCCGATGGGAGAAGGAGATCTGGCACCGCACTGTCTGCAACTCAAATGTAAACCGATCTAGGGAGCAAAGACATCAGCCGGCAGCTCCTGAACCGGTGCGAACGATTCGACCAGCGCGTTCCAGGGGGCAGCAGGCAAGAGGAGAAACACTGCTCCCCCGGTCGATTTGCCGGCGGCGGCGTAGAGAGCATCGCCCTGGCTTACGCCTAGGCGCAAGACGAGAGGCGGCTTGCCCGCGGCCTCGTGCAGCTCGATGCAGAGCCGCGGCGAGGATAATCCCGTCGCGGCGGGGAACGGGCCTTCGTATTGAAAAAAGCGAGAAGTTCTCAGCTCTGAGAGCTGCTGGACGAGTGCCGGGAACCGGGACAGGTCGATCCCCCGGACTTCGGCCGGCAGCTCGGGGTGCCAGTCGGCTGGTCCGCCAGTCGGCTTTTCGACGCGACCAAACGCGATCGCTTTCTGCGGCGTATGGAAGACCATACGGCGGATCGCGTCAGCCGGGAAGGAGAGAACCCGGCTCTCGTGAAACTCGGCGGCGATCGGCTGAATTGACGGTGCACCCAGCGTGAAGACAAACGGCTGGCCGTCGAGTGCGGCATAAAAGGCACCCGGCTTTCCTGGAACAGTCTTGCCCATCCGGAGGCGTCCGCTCGGGCCGGGTGTCCCCGCGCGACCTTTGACCGTCGGATCGCCGGAGCCTGCAGCCGACGTCTCCCATGAGACGACCGCCAGCGGCTGGTCCAGGCCGAAGAGCTTGCCGTCCCTTTGATCCGAGGCGATGAACTCGTCGGCTCGAAGGTCGGAGAGCAAGGCCAAGAGCTGGGTGATCGCCCGGGCGTCCGCCGGGGCCTCGACCGGACTTTTCATCCGCCACTGGTTGGGCGTGCTTGAGGTCCGGTCCGGCTCGAGCACCGTGGTCGTGCCATCGCGCAGCAGGGTCAGCTTCGTCACGCTGGCAGGACCGAGGGCCAGCACGGTCCGATCGCGGTAGGCCAGGCGGTTGCGGGGCAAGACATCGAGTAGCCCATCGGGCAGGGCAAGGATCACCGTGTCACCCTCGAGCTGGCCGTAGACCGTCTTTCTCAAGCGGTCGTGCCGGCCGATCCCGAGGACCAGGGCGGGCGCCTGCGACGAGCTGTCCGGCGAGCTCCCCGAGCTGGTCGAACCGCCCGAAGTTGTCTGGCTGCCTGATGTGGTCGAACCACCCGGGCGCCGGGTTGGGGATCGGGCCGACGGACCTTCCCAGAGCTTGACGGTCATATTCGGCGGATCAAGCTCAGGACGAGGCACTCGCGCCGGATCCAGGAACTCGCTCGTTTGAAGGCCGTCGAGACGATTGAGGAGCGACTGCACGAGGTAGGTGTCAGCCTTCTCCGAACTGGGAGCCGAAAGTGTCCAACCGGGCCCCTGGCGCTCAAGGCGGAACGTCGTCTGCAGCGCGGTCACCGCGACGGCCGTGACGGCGGCCCCATCGATATCGCAGACCTGCTGGCTGCGGAAGGCGGTCGAGTCGCGTGGAATCTCAGGAAGGAACCGGTCGCCCACCACCACGACGTCGTCCTGATCGCCGCGCCGGACGTAAACCCGATCGGTCTGGCCGGGCGGTTTCTTGCCCACCTCCAGGACGATCGGAGCGCTCTCTTGGGACGTCGTCAAGAGCTCGATCGTCGCTTCCGGAGCATCCAGTCCGAAAGGAGCGAAATCGCGCACGTTGTCGGCCGCGAACCCCTTGGATCCATCGAGCACGCGCAACGAGGCCAGCGCCGCCAGGGTGCTTTCGATCTTCGCCGGGTTCGCGGGGGCTCGAAGAGGCGCCGTCAGAATCCATCGCCCGCCGGCGCCGCGCTCGGCCTTCAGGTCGAGGCCCTGGCGACGGACGGCCAGGCTCGTGACCTGGAAGCTGGGTACGGGCACGAGATTGACCTGCCGCCAGTCCGAGACCGGCCGATCGATTCCAGCGAGGAACTTCTGCTCGACGACATCGATGCCTTGAGTTCCCGCGGGCCGGACGTAGGTCTGCTCGCGCATCGTCTTGCCAATCTCAAGCGCGGCTAAGGGAGCGCCCTGGCTGGCGGAGGCACTGGCCCTTGGGCTCGACCAGAGTCGGATGACCGCCACGGGAGGCGCCAGTCCGTAGGCATCTGGCGCAGCGGTTATCGTCCCTGAATCGGCTGACTTGCGGAGATCCCTCAGGTTGCCGATCAAGGATTCAACAGCCGTGGCGTCGGCCGCGACGTCCAGCGGGCGCGTCATCTGCCAGCGGTCCGGTCCCCGGCGCTCGAAGGCGACGGTCTGGCCGCGCCCAACGATCTCAAGCGCGGCGATGCCCAGTTCGGGCGTGCCGACGAGATCCGCCAGCACCCGGTCTCCGCGCTGTCGGCGTTGGACTTCGGTGGGCACGCCCGCGTAATCGAGCCACCAGAGTGCCAGAAGCCCAGCGAAGAACAGACCGATCAAGACGAAGGTCGCTCGAAACGTTTTCATCGACGGTCCGGCAAGAGTAAGAGGGCACGAGAAGTTCCCAGAGTTTGTCCTTGCGGGCCCAACGGGCGATCGCACCTATTGGTCGAGCGGCCAGGGTTACCTTGGTCACTCCCGGCGGGCAATGTAGACGATGGTTCCCACTGCCAAGGTTCCCAGCACGGCCAGCACCGTGGGAACGAGAACCAGGCGGCTGCGAAGCTGAGGATCGGCCGTGAGTGTCAGCGCCACGTGCGTACTGGCCGCGATGCCCACCACGTCGGGACGGCCGCGCAGCCAGCTCACGGCGTTCATGAGCAGGTCGAGGTTCGTCGGTTCGATGCCCTGGACGATGTTGTCGCCCAGAGATCGGCTCGAGAAAAGAACGAGCCTGGGAGCCGGCGGCGCGGCGGCCGCATCGGCACTTGAGGCGGCCGCTCGCCGCTCCGCCACGGCCACGCCCACGACCACCGGGCCGGGCTGGTCGACACCCTGGTCGAGCCGCGGTCGCGGGGTTTTCAGATCGGTCTCCGCCCAGGATTGCGGGCCGGACCGCAGTATGATGGCGGGCACCAGGTTCCGATTCACCGGCGGGGCTGGAGGCCGGCCTCCCGGCGTGGCCTGCCCCAAGATCTGGATTGGCGCGGCGTTAGGGAGGAGTACAGACCGGTCCGATTGGAGTGAATCCGTGATCGGGTGGCCTTGGCCGCCTCGAAGAAACGTGAAGACAAGCTGAAGGTTGCGGTTGAAATTGAGGCGTGGATCGATGACCAGTCCCCGGCCGATCTCAAGGTTGAACGAGCGCAGAAACTCATCCAGGCCGGCCGGCTCAGTGTTGTCGCAGAGGACAAGAAGCGGACCGCCCCTCTCGGCATAAGCCTTGAGCTTGGCGACTTCCTCAGGTTTAAGGGGACTTCTCGGGCCGGGGATGATCAGTAGCGCCAGGTCACCTGGAATTGGGTCCCGGATCAGGTTCAGATCGATCACCTCGCAGCCGATCGAGGTCAGGCGGGCACGCCAGATGCCGATGCCCGGGCCGTTAGGATTTAAGTCCGAAGAGGAGGACTCGCCATGGCCCGTGGTGAAGGCCACCTTTGATCTGCGACCCTCGCGCAGCCGGATCAAGGCCGACGTGATGGCATCCTCGCCCTTGAAGACCGATTCAAACCGATCGGAACCTTGCCGTGAGACCGCGGGGGAAGTCGGCTCGTACATCTCCTGGCCGGTCACGACCAGGAACTGGGCGTCGCTCCCCTCGCCATACTCGATCAAGACGCCCCCGCCTCTCATCAAAGTCACGCCCAAGTCGGGAGCCCGTTTCGCCAGATCCTCAGCGCGTGTCAGCTCGGTGAAGGGGTTAAGAGTGTCAAGTTTGACCAGATCGGGACGGGCCGCCCGGTAAAGATCGAGAAGCTGGCCGACCCGATCGAGCGGGCGAGCCGAGCGTGCGCCGCCGCCGTAGACCAGGTGGAAGGTGACCGGACGATTCAAACCTAGAAGCTGGTTGGTCGTCAGCGACGACAGCGAGAAGGTCTTCTCGCGTGTCAAGTCAATGCCCTGCCCGCCGTAGCGGAACGCCGCGACGTTGGCGACGATCAGGATGCCTGCCAAGAGCGCGGCGTCGAGAAAGATGCGGGAGAGTTCTGAGGCTCGCCGGACGCTGGGACTGGCGTGCCGGTACCGCCGGGCCGCGAAATTCGGCCAGACGACCAGCCCCACCCCCGCGGCCAACACCGGAATCGACCAACCAATGCCCTGCGAGCACGCAACGTATGCACCCACGAGGACGAGCACCATGCCCGAGGTGACTTCGAGTACCAGTCTCTCGCGATAACCGGAGGAAGGCGCCTCCTTGTCCGGTTCCACCGCGGCTGCCTGCAGCGGGGGCGCGCCACGGAGGATCCAGTAGATCGTCAAGAAGCTCGCCAGGGCCAAAGCCCTGACTACGACCACCGTGGATCCCAGCAGTAACAAGAGCCCCTGGAGCATCGAACGATCGTCCCCTCGTCTGGCCCGAAGAAGCCTGCGGCATCACTCCCGCCGGCGAGTCTCCAGGATTTTCACGGTCGCGTAGAGCGCGAAGACGCATACCGAAAGGTGGATCGCAACGACCCGCAAGTCGAGCTGACCCTGCCCGAATGCTCGCACCTGGATATAGACCGCCAAGAATCGAATGGCCTCGACCCAGTCCGACTGCTGGCGAACCCCGACGGAATACAAGAGGAGCGTCAGAACCACCATCAAGAAGAGGACCACGAAAGTCCAGATCGCCGCCACGATCTGGTTCTTGGTCAGTGAGCTGAAGAAAAGCCCAATCGCCACGAACATCATGCCCATCGTCGAAAGGCCGATGGCCAGGCTCAGAGTCGGTCCGAGATCGAAATAGTACTTGGCCTGAAGGTAGAGAAAAGGCAGGTAGAGAGCAAACGGAACAAGCAGCGCCAGGTACATGATGAACCCCGCCAGCCACTTCGCCAGGACGATCTCGGTCTCCGAGACGGGTAAGGTCAAGAGGGTCTCGATCGTACCGGTTCGTCGCTCCTCGGCGATCAGCCGCATGGTCAAGAGCGGCACCGCGACCAGGATGCAGAACCAGAACAGCGGGCTGGCTGAGATGTACGTCGTCATCGGGTCGCGCAGGCTCGAAAGATCGCGTTGAGGCTGGGAGAGCGCGTCGACCAGCTCCCAGAAATTCAAGAAGGCGATCACTTCGAAGGCCAAGAGGACGATGTAGGCCATCGGGCCCAGGAAGAAGACGCCCAGCTCACGAGCCAGAAGGGTCGGTACATGTCGCATGATCAACTTGCCTCGGCGGCCTCGCGGGCCAGGGCGTCGCTGGTCACGGCCTCGACGAACCGCTCTTCCAGCGAGCTTCGCCGTAGCCCGAGGCTGCGGAGCGTCCAGCCATTGGCAGTCAACTTCTGGCAGATCGCCTCGCGCACATCGAGGCCGTCACGGGTGTGAATCTCGAACGACGCGAAGCCCTCCTCGCGGCCGTTGATGCTGACCCGAGAAACGCCTTCGACGCAGAGTAGCACGCTGCGAATCGACTCGGCCGGTCCCCGCGCCTCGACCAGGATAGCCTTGTCCAGCCGCAGAGCGTCGATCTGATCGTCGACGGCGATCCGCCCGCGCGAGATGATGATGACCCGCCCGCAAACCGCCTCGACCTCGGACATAATGTGGGTCGACAGGAGGATCGTGTGCCGGTCTCCCAGCTCGCGGATCAGCCTCCGCACCTCGCGAATCTGGATCGGGTCCAGCCCGGAGGTCGGCTCGTCCAGAATCAGTATGTCCGGGTCATGGATCATCGCCTCGGCCAAGCCGACACGCTGGCGAAAACCGCGCGAAAGCTGCCCCAAGATACGATGCTCGACGTCCGCCAGACCGCACCGCGTGATGACTTCGCTGATCGCATGTCTTCGCCGCGCGGGGGGCATATCTTTGAGCCGCGAGCGATGGCGGAGGTATTCCCGGACACGCATCTCGGTATACAGCGGCACGTTCTCGGGCAGGTAACCAAGGCGACGGCGTACTTCCAGGGGCTCGTCCAACACGTCGTGACCGCAGAGCACAGCGTGACCGCTGGTAGGCGGCAGATAGGTGGTCAATACCCGCATCGTGGTCGTCTTGCCGGCGCCATTGGGACCGAGCAGTCCCACGATCTCGCCCCGGCCAATCTCGAAACTGATCTGATCGACGGCGGTGACCGAGCCGTACCGCTTCGTCAGCCTCTGCACCTGGATCATGGCTTGGCCCGCCTTCCACAAGGGCAGGTGAACCTTCCCACCGTAAGGGAGCAGCCTGAGCCAGATGCGCATCCCCAGCCCGAGGCATCGTCCATGGATGCACAACAGAGATTGCGATCGCACGCTATCATTAGATCAAGGATCGACTTTAGTGGTGAAGAAGCTGGCAGAGCACTGCCGGTCCATCGTGAATCTATACCCGGGCTCATCCGGTTGTGACGCGGGCCGGCGCTAGCGCCTGCCTGGCCCGACGGACAGGCCGGTACCATCGACCATTTTCGGGGTTTCGAGGGCGGACGACCGAGTCGCCTGTTTCGACTATACACGAAGAAATAGCTCAACTGGAACTCGGACCGTAGATCCAAGCCAGAACGATCCGATAGTTGGCCCCCGAGGCAGGGTGCCCGGAAGTGTTCTCGGCGAGCTTACAGTGGCGGGCCCGTCCGCACAGGCCCCGCCGCGCGCTGCGTGCCAACTCGGTCGCGGGGAGAAGACTCGAACCGTCGCCCGCGGCGAGAATTCTCATGGATTGGGAGCGGCCTCGACGAGCACTTCACGCCGGCCGCGTACTAAGATTAAAGCGGGGTCAGCTTCGGAGAGAAGTCGGCCGGTTCGACGTTCCGCTCTCTCTTGGGCGGGGAAAGAGCCGGCTTTAACGCCGACGTTAGCGCCTTCGACGACGCCTCAGCGCCAGCTTGACAACGATCCGGCAAACCCATGTTTAAAAAGAACTTTGGCCATGAAACTGGTCGAGCTTCTAAGATCGCGCCGACAAACGCATCTTGAAGGATGTCCCGAGCGACTTCCGGCCGGCCCACGATTCGGGTCCGAAGCGGGTAGAGACGGTCCTGACAGCGGCGCATCAGAAGGCCGCATGTCTCCGTCTGGCTCGCTCGGCATGCTAACACGAGGCTGTGGCCGTCTTGACACCCGGTCGTCGCGGTTTGAGACGCTTCCGCCTGGCCTGAAGTTCCCGCAAGGAACAACCTTCACAGAACACGAAAACGCCGCGGCTCCGCAGCGCTCAATGCGCCCACAGATCGGTACGGCAAGAGCCATTTGGGATCGAGGCAAGGGCGAACAGAACCGGATCCGTCAAAGGCACGATCGACTTTTTCGCTATGAGTCCGCCACCTCTAGGGAATTTTGTCGCCTCGAGTCGGCCTAATTGAGTTCGGACAAAGCATAGGGCGTCGCACGCTTTGGCGCTGTGATCGCCAGATCGATCGACAGGAAACTGACACCAAGAGAATGCGACTTGTCGACTCGTTTCACCGCGATGTACTTGACTGCTGCGAAAAAAACAGCGAGCGATGCGACGTGGCGAAAAAAATATGACGCGAAGCCAAATGTTCCATGCATGTTTTGATTCATGAAAAACTTTATCTAGGTTCTTGCAGTCGATAGTTGTCGTGCTTACAATCAACTCGCACTAAAGCATTAGAGTATGCTGCTATAAATAGTGCTTCCACGTTTGCTGGCATCCGTGCGTGTCGTTGGGAGCCGAGTCCATCACCGGGCGACGTCTCTTGCCCTTACCCCACCAGTACTACACAAGCCCACCAGTACTACACACCAAGCGGGATCACAGTGAGAGAAAAAGCCGCGCGCCTGAAAGTGCGTCCGCGCCTCGAGATTCCCGAGAACAAGACACTGCTCAGCTGATTCGGAGTTGACGTCAAGGGAAGCGCCTCTGATCTGGGAGGCAACACCTGAGTCGATACTCGCAACATGTTCAAACCGAGGGGGAAGCTGCGCCGAGATCCTGCGGGTGGAGGATCGTCTGTAGACTCTTGCCGGGGTTGCAGGCGTCCCGGCGACGAACAACGCAGCGAAACCCATGCGACACGCGGTGATCGCATCGGACTAGCGCAAGGAAGGACAGACCGCGCGCACGGCAGACGGTTCCGGGAGCATTTGAACGGTTGAGTTAGCTTACTGAGATGTTCATCTGATTACCTGAGGTGCATTATGAGATTACGAAAGTTGCGACCCCGGTTCGAGTTGCTTGAGAGTCGTGAGCTGCTTGCCGCCGGCCCACTAGGCATCAGCTCCGGAATTCCTGAATTTGTTGATACGATCAAACAATCAAATGGATTCAACGGGCCAACAGATTCGCGGGGTTGGCCCACGACGGACACAACCATTGTGGTGTTTGACGACCGAGTGAACGAGCCCTGGGACGGCCCAGACCCGAATGCGTCCCAGCCCGATATGAGCGGGACGTACCACCTGAGCTTCCAAGGTCAGGCCAATATTTCGGCATGGCCGGCGTCCATACAGAATGTGTCATACAACGCCTCCACCAACACCACCACCGCCGATGTTGTCGAGCCAGCGGGAAACCCGTTCCTGATGCTGACGTTCTCCAACACTCGGAGAAACCCCGGGGACTCGCCGGGTGACGGGATCACCGACGCTCGACTGATCCGCCCTGGGTACGACCCGAACACCACCCAGGAGTTCACCAACCAGTATCTGGCCGCCCTGAAACCGTTCACGACCATCCGGACTGAGAACGCGACCGGCACCAGTTACTACTACGGGCCTAACTGGGCCGGCACACCCCTCAATTGGTCGCAGCGGCACCTCCCAACCGATGCTGGGGTTGGGCCCGGGGGCGATGGGCGGGTCGCAGGAGTATCCTGGGAGGACCAGATCGCACTTGCAAATGCGACGCAAACCAACCTTTGGATCAACATCCCCGGTCCAGCTACGGACGACTACGTCACTCAATTGGCCAATCTCATCAAGAACGGCGATACCGTAGATGGCATCCACTATTCCGGTCTCGATTCCAACTTGAAGGTCTACGTCGAGTGGTCCAACGAGGTCTGGGGCGGGATCGCCTCGACGTACAACTACAACGTGGCGGATATCCAGCAACAAGTCCAGAAGGGCAAGACTGTCCTGACCAGCGATGGCACTCCGCCGGGCTATAACTCATGGACGAGCCCCACGCTGCTCCGCAACGAGCTGCTCCACACGGAGCGGATCGCGGTCGACTTCAACGCCGTCTTTAATGACCCCAACCACAACAGGATCCGGCCGGTTGTGGAATGGCAAGAAGGGAACCTCTGGGCATTCCCCGAGACCTTCACCTGGTTCCAATCCAATTTCGGGACGCCCTCCCAGTATTTCTACGGCATGGGGGGAGCCAACTACTACTACGCGTCCGACTATTCCAGCGTTGATAACCTGCTCAATTCTCTCTCTGCGTCGGAGCAAGCACTCAACCAGCAGATCAAGGCTACCACGGCCCTTGCCAATCAGTACGGCCTGAAGAACGTGGCCTATGAGGGTGGCCCCAGCATTAGCAATACCGGGAACGCAGGCCAGGTCGGGCTGGCGGCACTCCGCGACCCCCGGATGGAGACGATCGTCTACCAGAGTTACATCGACTGGTACACAGACGGCGGGGATCAGGCGAATTTCTACGGCGGACCCTACGGAATCTGGGGACCGCAGTGGCCATGGCCGGCGGCCGAGCTTGGGCAGGCCAACGACCCATCCGCCTCGCCCAAGTATGCAGGTCTCATGGACGTGATTCACGCGAACCCGATTAACTCATCTACCGGATCGTCAACGTCGTCCGGTGCAGCGGCGTCGTTCGTTGCAAGCGATACGACCACACAAGGCAACTGGGAAGCGTCTTACGGTAGCGACGGCTACGACATCATCGGCAACCAGGCCAACTTGCCGACCTACGCCACCGTAACCCCCGCCGGCCAGTCGAACTGCACCTGGGCCAGCAGCACCACCGACACTCGAGGACTCCAGATCCCACAGT
>JBKQMU010000316.1:0-6455 GCA_052146555.1 Isosphaeraceae bacterium | reverse complement strand
GGACGTTGCCGGTGAGCGGGTCGATGGTCGCCAGCCGCTCGACCTCGTCGCCGAAGAGTTCGATGCGGTAGCCGATCTCTTCGTAAGCCGGCCAGAGCTCGATCACGTCGCCACGCACCCGGAACTTGCCCCGCTCGAACGACACATCGTTTCGGTCGTACTGGATGTCGACGAACTTCAACAACGTCTCATCGCGATCGACCATGTCTCCCAGGCGAAGGTGGACCATCATCTTGCGATAGTCCTCGGGCGAGCCCAAGCCGTAGATGCACGAGACGCTGGCCACGACGATCACGTCCTGGCGGCTGACCAGCGCGCTGGTGCAGGCTAGCCGCAGCCGCTCGATCTCCTCGTTGATCGACGCGTCCTTCTCGATGTAGATGTCGCGCTGGGGAATGTAGGCCTCGGGCTGGTAATAGTCGTAATAGCTGACGAAGTAACGTACCGCGTTATGTGGGAAAAACTCGCGAAACTCCGCGTAGAGCTGGGCCGCCAGGGTCTTGTTGTGCGACATCACCAGGGCCGGCTTGCCGTAGCGGGCGATGACGTTGGCCATGGTGAATGTCTTGCCCGACCCGGTGACTCCCAGCAAGGTCTGGTTGGCGCGTCCCTCGCACAGTCCCTGCACCAGCTTGTCGATGGCTTGCGGCTGGTCGCCTGCCGGCTGGAACGGACTCTCGAGCTGAAATGCGGGCATCAGCGTAATGCCTCCGGCGAAGATGCTTGGGTTTTGATGCTGTTATTATTTACACTGAAGACGCGAAGTGCCAGCCGCAATCCTGCTACAATGAACCGCAGGAGGTGCCGGAGTGCCGATTCACGACTGGACTCGTGTGAACGACGGAACCTGGCACGATTTTTGTCTTGGCTGGATTTCCGAGATCCGCAACATCCTCAACGGCGGCCGGCTACCGCCGAGCTATTACGCCCAAGCCGAACAGATCGTCGGTCCGCTGGGACCGGATGTGCTCACGTTGCAGACTGTGAACTCCACCGACGAGCCCGAGGCTGAACTCCAGCCCGAAGGCGGACTGGCCGTTGCGGTCGCCCCTCCGCGCACAAGAGTAGTCGATGAGGTTCAGATTAGTGATTACGCGCTGAAGCGCAGGACCCTTGTCATTCGCCATGCCAGCGGCGACCGCATTGTCGCGCTTCTGGAGCTCATGTCACCTGGGAACAAGGCCGCGCAGTTTGCCTTCCGCTCGTTCGTCGACAAGGCCGTCGAAGCCATCTGGCGGGGCTATCACCTCTTGATCGTCGATCTCTTCCCGCCCACGCCCCGCGATCCAGAGGGGATTCACGGAGCCATCTGGGCCGAGCTGGGAAGCACCAGCTTCAAGCTTCCTCCTGGAGAGCCGCTGACGCTGGCGGCCTACTCGGCGGGCCCGACCAAGCGCGCTTACGTCGAACCGACCGCCGTCGGCCGCACGCTCCTGGAGATGCCTTTGTTCCTGGAGCCGGAAATCTACATCAATGTGCCGCTCGAGGAGTCGTACCTGGCCGCTTACCGCGGCGTACCAGAGCGATGGAAGCGCGTGCTCGAAGGTCGGTCCGCCACGTAGCGGTTCGCGAGTGTTGCCGGCAAACCACATAGTTGCCCGATCCGAGCATAATATCGCACCCAGGGCGGGCTCCGCAGCGTAGAAAATTGAGCGGGCGCGAACCAACCCGGCGAGCCGGGCTGTTCATGGCCGCCCGGAGTTGCTTCATCACTCGTAAGAAGAAGCGGCACACAGGAGCACATCGATGCACTCAATTCCCATCAGGTCCGTGTTCGGTCACCTCTCGAAAGCATTAATCGCCTTGAGCCTGGCGGCGTGGGTCTTCTCCGGCTCGTCAGCATTTGCCAAAGGCGGCGGGGGCGGAGGAGGTGGCGGCGGGGGACACGGGGGTGGCGGCGGACACGGAGGAGGTTATGGCGGAGGACATGGGGGTGGTGGATATTGGGGCGGAGGACATTACGGCTACGGAGGTTACGGATATCACCACCCGGGGTACGGCTACCGCCCCTATTATAACAACTACTTCTTCCCGGGCTTCCTAGGATTTGGATATGGCTATGGCTATCCCTGGGGATACGGCTATGGCTATGGCTACCCGGGATACGGCTACGGATACTCAGATTATTACTACCCGAGCAACTACGGGTACGGCTACGCCAATGGCTACGGCTACTACAGCCAGCCAACCTACTACTACAGCCAACCAACGTATTACACGACGCCGACTTACGCCTATCCGACCTATGGCGGCACGACGACAGGATCGGTTGTCACGGGCACCGTTCCGGCCGGCACGATCGCACCGCCTCCGGTCACGGCCGTGAGCAGACCGTGACCACGACCGCTCAGTCAGGCTTGACGCTCGGCATTGACAAGGAGGCTGTGACCGACGCCGCCGGACCGGGTATGAAGGTCGTCAAAGTTTACCCCGGTTCCGCAGCCGAGAGCACGGGCTTGCAACTAGGAGACTTCATCCACTCGGCCAACGGCTACCTTACTCAGGTGCATGGCAACCTGACATGGATCATCAACACCCAGGCGCCGGGTGGAGTCTTGTACCTGAACGTGCATCGGGCCAGTGATGGCCGCGATGTCCCGATCATGGCCCGGCTACCGTGAACTTCCAGGCCGGCTGGGTCCCTTGACGAGCCTCGTGGGGACGGTAACCACCATGGCCCCGGGACCCGGCCGGTCGGAGTCCCAAATTCGCTCAGTTCGGCCGGCAGAAGCGGGCGCCAGCGCCTCATCGTCGCCGGCCCTAGCCCGCGCACGCGTCTGCGGAGATCCGCGGCCGACTCAAAGCGGCGGCGTTCCCGCTGCTCGATGAGCCGGCGAACCATTTTCGGCCCGACGTGCGGCAGCACCCCAAGGACGCTCGCGGGAGCCGTGTTCGGATCAACGACCAGGACCGGCATGAGCCGGCAAAATCGGCGATCTGTGCAGTCTACGCACCAACTCGCAATGCGTAGTACCAGCGCCGAGGCGAACACCAAGACCAAGAGCAAGATCCGCGCCCGTAGCGGCAGCGGCCAGGAACTTTGCATACCTGGCGCTGCCCTCAAGCCTGCGCGATCAGCGGGTGGCCTTTCCCGAATACTGGACATCCGTTACACAACCTGGGATGCGGCAAGCAGTTACCCGTCTGGAACGGGTTTTCGATCGAATTTCGTCCAGCCTAAGAGAGAGGGAGCTCTCAATCAAGTGGAAGCCAGGCTGTTGCGCATCCATGATTGACGCCGCGTATCCTGCCGTGAGCTAAACCGCGACCTCGACTTCGCGGACGTCCTGGCTCCGAGTCTGGTCTTCGAGAGCGGCCACATACTCGCGGATGGCGTCCCGGATGTTCTCGAGCGCCTCCTCTTCAGTATCCCCCTCGGACCAGCAACCAGGTAGGCCAGGGACCGAGACGCTGATGTCCTCGTCGGTGTGTTGCAGTAGGACCTTGTATCGCATGGGAACCTCCGCCTCCCCTGTGATAGCCGGACCTGTCGCGTCCGGACACCCTCCCGGCTGACCAACGAAAAAGCTCAGCGAGCCGCCGACAGACGGGTCCGCGGCATCCCCCTGTTAGGCGCGGCATCAATACACCTGGTCGTGCTTGCCCAGGGCGAGCAGCAGAATCGCCTCGGCCCCCTCCTGCTGCACATACTCGAACACGATGCGCAAGTCGTAGCCCGCGCTGCACGCCCAAGACCCCGCCAGCGCCCCTCGCAATTTATGAGTCCGCAATGACGGGTGGGAAGCGTCTTCAGATAGCTGCTCGAGCGTCGCCTCTATCGCCGTCGCTGCACAGGGCCGCGACTTCAACCAGGCCCGCAGGTCACGGCGCGAAGACCGGCGAGCGCAGGAGCTCCCTCCTCACGACAGCCCCTCGCGCACGATCTCCGCCGCTGTCATGACCCGGCACTGGCCGGCGGCGAACTCCCGCCTCGCCTGCGCTACCGCCTCCATCACATGCTCGCGCCCTCGCTCGGCCAGGCGACGACTCAAGATCGCCACCAACTCGGCTTGCGCATCCGCATCGAGTTGCTCGGCCGCATCGAGGACGTCGCCGAAAACGACCGGCTGATTCATGGCGACCTCCCGGCAAGAAACCATACGCCCAAGCTACCCTATGTGGAGGTGGCGGGCAAGCGGCCTTGCGAGACCGGCCGCGCCGCCGCGTCGCGGGGGACGTCGAGCGGGTCCGGACGCTGTGGGGTTCCGACCGGTCGCCGTTCGCGCGGGCGGGGCGATCGTTGAGAATCAGTCGCAGGACTTGACGTCAGGCGGTCTCCAGGAGGCGTCGGTCAAGGCGCGGCTCGGCAACCGGGCAGATTCTTCGGTGTCTAGCTCCAAAACTCAGCGGACCGGCTGGAGCGACTGTTAGGCCTCACGGCTCCGCAATTCCCAAGTCCCGAGATATCTTCCGCACCAGAAACTCATTGATCTCCCGATGCCGCGGCACCGCCGACACCTGATTGTTCGCCGGGTTGACGTAGTTGCCATGCTTACCACGATCCCGTAGCAAGTAGAAGCCATGCGACTTCAGGTGCCTGATGAGGTCATGCCGCTTCATGGCACCAGCACGAATGGCTCTTTCGTCACCGCCTGCCCCGACAGCGACTTCTCGGCCAACTCGCGATTCGCCTCCAGCACCATCGCCACGGCTTCTTGGAGGTTCTCACGTGCCTCTTCCAGCGTCGCCCCCTGGGTATTCGCCCCAGGGAGTTCCTCGACAAAGCCGATGTATCCCTCTGGCACCTGGATGAAAACCGCGGTGAGTTGCATATCGTCCTCCCCGCCCCACGCCGCCTGACGCCCAACCTCAGCGGACCGGCCCGCCGAGACAACCGATGATAACACACACAGCATCGCGGCGGGCCGGGTCCGCTGTAGCACCAGGTTAGGCTCTGACGGATTGCCTGGGAGCAGGTGCCCCGCGCAATAGCCCTTCCGAGCTTAAGTCCTCGTCAACATCCGCCCAGTGGATACCATACCCGCCACCTGCAATCGTCCAATTCGCCCGCTGCTCCGGCGTTGCGCGGAGCAAGCGGGGATACCATGCGAGCGGCACGGTGACCGTGCGGCCATCGATGAGCTCGACCTTGAGCTCGTCCTCAGTGACCTCGACGTTCACGATTCTCTCACCCGGGCTCATTGTCTCAACCCTCCCGACCCATATGCTCTTGCCAGGCCGCCAGCAGCGCCGCTTCGTTTGCGACGAGCAGTCGCTCGATGGCCCGAAGCTCCTTCGGCTTGAATCCGAGGTTGTAGGCCAACGAGACCGGATTGAGCCAGAACTTGGCGGACAGGTCGTCCGGTCGACGTGGGCGTGCGGCGGCTCAATCAGGTCATGACTGTAGAAGTAAACCCGGTACGGGCCGGAGTGCAACATGGTCGGTATGACCGAGACCCCTAAGGACAGTCCCTATCCTAGTCGAACCGATTGGAGATTGCAAAACTAGTCAACGATCCGCGCTGGGGCGGGCGTGGTCCGCCGCAGCGTGAAGTAAAGCGCTCTCTCCCTGGGTTGTACCAATGTCGTTCACGAACGTACGGAGAATGTCACCTTGCTTGAAACCTCTGTTCTTGTGACCCAAATCTCTGCGAATCGCCAGAATCAGGTTTTCGAGATCGAGCAGGACCGAATTCGGATCACGCGATTGAGGTAGACTCATCGAGGAATAACGAAACTTCACCCAGGCCGCGATGACTTCGTCTGAACCCCAGACCACCATCCGCTGTGTGTAGTCAGTTAGGAACTTAATGGCCTCCTCATCAGACAATGGCGTTGCGCCTGCTCGATTGGAAGACAGATATTTCAGCCAGAATCCCATGAAGTCTTCGTATACAGGTGTTTTTTTCTCTCGATGCTCCTTCGTTAACAAAGCGATAGCCTCAAGTCTCTTTCCAACGACAACGGTAAGCACCGAGACAGTTACGGTTGCGAAAGCCGCCACAATAGCAGCTGCAACGTTCGGGTTCAGACCGACGAACGTTGAGACGAGGTATTGACCAAGCGAAATCAAGCCCCAAACGACTAGCCCCAGAGATGCGAAGCCAAGGAGGGCACTCCAGATTGTCGATCTTTCAGTCGGCAAGGACTCTGTCCTCCGCCTCCTAACGCGAAGGTTCAGCGGCCTGCGCAGTGGGTCCGCTGCAACCGTGGGCCAGGCTCGGACAACTGTCGATATTCAGAATGCCCCCTTTTCTCGGCCCCCTGGTTGTTGCCGAAGTTTACATCCTACGTACTGGTCGCTCGCTCGGGGAGCGACTAAGGATGATGGCGGCCGGAGCTTCGCGGAGTGAGAGATAATCGGTGTCGGAGCGTCATTTCACGGACATTTAGAGGAAATGATGAACTGATACCGATTGCCCTACGTCGTCAGGAGACCATGTTCGATCAGATAGCGGAGGCCTTCGTGGGATATGACCCACCGTGGCGGCATACCCACCGCCGCCCGTCTGGCG
>JBKQMU010000315.1:0-5030 GCA_052146555.1 Isosphaeraceae bacterium | reverse complement strand
GTGCGCTCGCGCAGCTCGGCCCGATGTTCTCCGCGTCACTGGGATTCGCCGGGTTGCTAACATTCCCCGCACCCGGAGAGCTGATCTTCAACGCCTCTTCCGGCTTGGGAACAGGCACGATCCCCGTCAACACGACCACGGACCTGTTCACGTTGTCGTTCTGAGAGTGATCACGATAATCGAGGACATTCCGATCACGATAATCGATGGTCCGTCTGTGGAGTGATGATTGGCCTGAGTACCGGTGGCCTCTTCTCTGTTGGGTTTTGCGATGCGTTGGGGTGGGGACAGGCCCGCGTAGCAGTTCTTCACCAACGCCGAATCCAGGGGACTTCGCGTCCGAGCCTCTGGCAGAGGTCGATCGCAGCCTGATGCAGGGACAACTTGGTGGCAGCGGCCCAGAGCTCGAGATGGTTGCCGTGACTGTGACAACGATGGCAACAGTAGCGAGCGGTCGCCAGGTTCACCGAGAAGGAACGACTGCGTCCTGACGTGGACTGGTGCAAGGGGCAGACCCCGCACCACTGCGCTCCGGTTCCCCCCAAGCGCTCGAACCTCAGGAGCGAAAGGACCTGCTCCATCGTGATTTCGGCGCGCAGCGCATTGAAGTCTACGCCGGGCATGTTTGTTCCTGACTCGATGGAGTTAGCGCGCTCCCTCAGAACCGTTCCGTTCCCTCTCTTCTCTATAGGGGGAACGGGAACGCTCCTTGCGGGCGATCAGTCGAGACGCCGCCATCCGATAGCGGTGCGGCCCAGCCGGCCGGCGCGCTCCAGCGACTCCAGCACCTCGCCCAGGCGCTCGTTCTTGACTGCAAGGCACTCGCGGAGCTTGGCGCGCGTGAGCACGACGCCTCCAGCCAAGATGTCCAGCACTTGCTCGTGGAGCCCACGTGGCTTCCCGTCCTGGTGCTGCGCGACGACCTCCAGGTGGGTCGTCTCCGGATTCGTCGTGACGAGTGCCAAATGGATTGGCGGCGATGCCGGCGCCGCCCGGTGCTCGGTGCAGAGCACCAAGTGTTCCTTGGCCCGCCGCAAGTAGAGATTGGAGTCGCCGAAGGCGTGGATGTCGCTGGAGCCGCGAAGTCCCTGACCCGCAGTGGCCCCTCCCGTGGCGTTCTTGCGCGTGTGATGCACAAGTATCACGGACAGGTCGCGCTGCCGCTGCAATGAGCGAAAGTACGCCAGCAATGCAGCCACTTCGCTGGCATTGTTCTCGTCGATGCCGTGAAGTCTCACAAGCGGATCCAGGAGCAGCAATCGAGGCCGGAGCCGCCCTATCGTCTCCAAGAGCCGCATGCGGTCTGGGTCGCGATCGAGCCGCAGAACAGGCGCAGTGATGACGTGGATCTCGACGCGAGCGAGATCGACACCACGATGTCGCGCCATTCCCGCGACCCGTTCGCGCACGGCCGGCAGTGCGTCCTCCGCGAGATACACCAAGACGGGTCCCGGCTCTGGCACGGCGTACTTACCCAAGCACGCCGTGCCAGTGGCTACACTCAGGGCCAGATCCAGACCGAGCCACGTTTTCGAGCATTTGGGGGCGCCACCGATCACGCCAACCGACGTGGCTCCCCACAGCTCTTCCACGAGCCAGCGCTGAGCGTTGTCATCGCTCTGGATCTCGCCCACACGCACGACGGGAAGTGGCTGAAAGTCTCGATTCCATCGGGGTTGATTTACACTCACGGGTAATTTCACGCCCTCACCTTCTTCCGCAACGCGGGGCGTGGCTGACTCGGCTGAAAGACTTCGAGGTAGGCCTTCTCATCGAGCTGCTTGATGTCGTTCGCCATGCCATAGGCCAACAACTCGCCGGCCATCGTCATGAGCACTCGGTAATTGCCGGCACTGTGGTCGACGAGTGTGTCCTTGAGCTGGGCCGTCATCAGTGCCGCATTGCCGGCGCTCGACAGCGCGTGGCTGAGCAGATCGAAGAGCTCGTCGCGCGTGGCGGCTTCGGTGATGAGCCGTGTGCGGATCCTGGTGCCGAGCGGCATCAGATATTCCTGCCGCAGCAATTCCAAGAGCCGCCCGTCTCCCGACAGGACGATCGTCAACAGTGACGTTGCATCGAAGTCAGCACTCGAGAGGATCCGCAGCTCGGCGAGCACCTGTCCGGGCATCTCCTGGGCTTCGTCGATCAAGAGCACCGGGCGGATGCGTGACGAGGCCATATGGGCCTTCCAGCGGTCGCGGAGTGCCTTGAATCCGCCCCAACGGTTGGACGGTGTGAGCTTGACCGCGAAAATGTCGCCCAGCTCTCGATAGAAATCGGAGTTCTTCGATTGCGGCCTTTCGATCGCGCCGACGACAACGTCTCGCAGGGCCGACAGCCGGCTGGCGACGATCCGCAGCGCCACCGACTTGCCGGTGCCCGAGTCACCCGTGATGAGTGCGAAGCCGCCCTCCTGGACAAGCTGTTCGACTCGCCAGGCGAAGTGTTCAATCTTGGGCGTCACCAACAATGCCTCGTTTGGAAGCTCTGGTGCAAAGGGGTTCCACTTCAGGCCCAACAACGAGAGCGTCTTCTTGGCATTCATGAGGATTCTCCTGGAGAAGGAGCTGGTGTCTTGGGCAAGTACGCTGGCGGCAATCCTGTGGCGGAATACTCCTGGATGAGCTGCTTCAGAAGCGGTGGCAGCTCGGTATCTCTCGGCCCACCCTGGGTGGACTGGTCAGCCGGCACGTCGATGGCTTCGAGCTCGACAAGGGCGCGGCGGCCGTCGGCGTTGGCGCTTTTGTCGAGGGGATAGATGGGCGCGAGGATGGTTCCAATGCGCGGGTCGACCAGATCGACTCGGCCCAGGTCCCAGCGAGCGTAGCGCAGGGACACTTCGCGGAAGTGGCGGTACCGTGCTGGAATCTCGAAGCGCACGCCCTCGAGCGAGACCGTGCCATCGCTCTGCCGCTGACGTCTCTTGGTTTCGAGACGAAACGTATCGCGCAGCGACTCGCTCGAAGGGCTATCGCGGAGCACGTGGAGCGATTGGGCGAAACGCTCGACCGGCGAGCTTTCGGTCTCGCGGTGAATCGAGCGGTTGTACTCGATTTCCACCCACGCCTGGGTCACTTCGTTGAGCATCTTCAGCGTCAATTCCGCGGTGCTGTCGAGCATCCGCATGAGGCGTCCTTCGAGCGTCCCCCAGAACACCTCTTGCTTGCCATTCTGATACGGGCTGTAGGGCAGCGTCCGTTCGTGGATGATTCCCAAGCGCAAGAGGCCCTCGGTGACTTCTTCGGCAACCATGGGAGAGCCGTTATCGGTGAGCAGGGCTCGTGGCAGACCGCGCTTCTGGATTGCCTGGGAGAGCCCGTGCACTAGGTCTTCAGCGGTCTCCGAGAGGTACCACTGGACGTGGCAACAGAGTCGCGAGTGGTCATCGAGAATGCCCAGCGCGATGGGTCGCAGCCACTGGCCGTCGGGCGTGAGCACCTTCTTCGATCCGTGGTGGAAATCGAGATGCCACAAGGACCCGGCGAACGGAGTCTCGAAGCTGCGGACCTCTCGTGTCTGGCGTCTCTCTTCCGCGCGCCCTTCGCCGGGGCGTCGATTTGGCCCAAGCCTCGGCCTGCGCAGCCAGCCGTGGGCCCGCATGTACCGCCGCACCGTGGAATAACAGCGCAGCGGCCCCAGCGAAGGCTCGGCCTTCACTAACGCGGCGAGATTGTCGTAGTGCAGTTGGTAGCTCCAGTGCGGGTGGTCGCGATATTGGACATGGAGCCGCTCGGCCAGTGCCGGGGCGAGGGACACCTTGCCGCAGTCTTTGCGCACAGCGCGGCGCAAGGCACGGACAGGATCATCTCGTTCGCGTCGCGCAATGTAGTACCAGCGTTCGATGGTGGCGGCCGCGAACTGGACATTGCATTCGCTCACGGGATGGCACCACGTCCTCTCTGCGAGGGCGCGGATGGCCGTCTTGAGATCTCCGCGCGCAGGCGGATCGCTCAAGAGCTGGCCAACGACGGAGAATCGAAAGCACGCCCACTCGGCGCCGGTCGGACTTTTGGGTTTTCGGGTCATCACGTCTCCTCACGAAAGGGATGAAGGGTCCGCGATAACCTCTATAGGTCGCAGCCCGGGTGCCCGAAGAGCATCTTCTGCGGGCCGGGCGCAATCATTGTGAAAGCTAGCTCGGCGGGCCTGTCGCGGTCGTGATTGGAGAGAGAAAGCGAAGCAGCCGTCCCCAGCCCTCGTGGTCATCGCTGTGGCGGACGAAGGCGGTCAGAAGTGAGAGCGGCAAGGTGGCGAGATTGCAGTGGAGCGCGAGGCGAGCATTGGCGATCTTCCAGAAATGGGTTTGGGGAAAGTACTCGCGCCAGAACTCCGGCCAGCGAGCAATGGTCCGCCGGTCAACACCGAAGAGCGCGGAAAGCTCACGGACTCGCCGCGGCGACGGTCCGTGCCGCATGGCGGTGATCAAAAGGACGAGCGCGCCGACATAGACCTTTCGGCCGAGGAAGCGCACGGACGGTGCTGTGGAGCGCTTTCTGCAGCCGTCGCGATCGCAGCAGAAACTGAACCTGGTGTTGTATGTATCGGGCAGCGTGTCGCAATCGCCCCGTGGCTTGCGGGGATAATTGGATCGGTGCAAGCGCCCACCGCACGGACATCCATGCCGGCGGGTAGTCTCCGCGAGGTCCTGGTCGATCGTGAGAAGGAAGGGCCAAAAGCTGGCGGCGGGAGGAAACGTGTGATACATCGTTGGGTACTCCGCGTGTGAGTGGTATCCCACGGAGTACACCCCTCGCGAACCTCGATCAAGTGATCAGGCTCCGCGAGGGGATTTTTCTTGTCAGCCTCACCGAAGTTGCTCAGGCCGCGGCGAGTTCACATCGATTACGTTGCCCACGCACAGCGGCATCCTGCTACTGGAAGCCCGCGACCTGAATCATGCCATCTCGCTCATGTCGAAACACCCCGCGCTGAAGCAAGGGAATGCTTTCGAAATCCGACCGGCGAATGAAACGATGAACAAACTGGTCGCCGAGCGGGAGATCACGATTCACGATTTGCTGACACATAGC
>JBKQMU010000314.1:0-31399 GCA_052146555.1 Isosphaeraceae bacterium | reverse complement strand
GCCGAAGAGCGGGGTTTTCCCTTTCACCACATCTTCGGTGATCGCGTAGGTCTGGCCGGGCTGGCGTTCGGGAAGCTCGTACATGATGTCCAGCATCAGGCTTTCCATGACCGAGCGGAGGGCCCGGGCGCCGGTGCCGCGCGCCTTGGCCCGGCGGGCAATCTCGCGGATTGCTCCATCGGTGTATTCGAGTCTTGCACCGTCGTAGTGGAAGAGCACTTCGTACTGCTTGGAGAGTGCGTCCTTGGGCTCGGTGAGGATCCGGGCCAGGTCAGCCTCGGAAAGCTGGTTGAGTGTGGCGATCACGGGCAAGCGGCCGATGAGCTCGGGAATCATGCCGTAGCGCTCGAGGTCTTCGGGTGTGACCTGAGCCACCAGCTCGTCGCGCTCGAGGTGGCGGTCGCTCTGCCGTTCTTCCAAGCGTCCAAAGCCGATCATCTTGCGTCCCAGCCGCTTGCCGATGATCTCCTCGAGGTTCACGAACGTGCCGCCACAGATGAAGAGGATGTCGGTGGTGTTGACCTGGAGGTACTGCTGCTCGGGATGCTTCCTGCCGCCTTGTGGCGGCACGTTGGCGACAGTTCCCTCAAGCAGTTTCAGCAGAGCTTGCTGTACGCCTTCGCCGGAGACGTCACGCGTGATCGAGACGTTTTGGCTGGTCTTGCCGATCTTGTCGATTTCGTCGATGTAGATAATGCCCTTCTCGGCGGCCGGGATATTGTAGTCGGCCGCCATGACGAGCTTGAGGATCAGGTTCTCGACGTCCTCGCCCACGTAGCCGGCCTCGGTCAGCGTGGTGGCGTCGCCGATGGCGAAGGGAACGTGCAGCCGGCGGGCTAGGGTTTGTGCGAGCGCTGTCTTGCCGCAGCCAGTCGGGCCGATCAAGAGGACGTTGCTCTTGGAGACCTCGACGTCCTGGAGAGCCGGGTCGTCGATCGCTCCGCCCAGCACGCGCTTGTAGTGATTGACTACTGCGACGGCCAGCGTCTTCTTCACGCGCTCCTGGCCGATGATGTAGTCGTTGAGATGGGCCACCAGCTCGCGGGGTGTAGGCAGCTTTTCGAGCCCTGCGCTTTTTCGCTGATGTCGCTCGAAGAGCGTCTCGGCGACTTCGACGCAATGGCCGCAGATGTGGGCGATCGGTCGGCCCGCCGCCATCGGCAAGAGTGCCCTGCCCTCAATCATGGGACCAGCCTCACCGGTGTTCCTGCCGCAGAAATCGCAAAGCACCGGGGCTGGCGTTGGGGACGAGCTGTCTTCGGTCGTCGTCAAGGTTCTGACTCCACCTCGTTATCGGCATGGAAAACCTCGATCATCGTGCCCCATCGGGTGATTTTCAAGCGGCGGGGGATTGGAGATCAGGACTGCTCCGAGGCGGCGATTGAGTTAGAATCAGAACAGTGCCCAATCCGAGCCATCGGAGATTTCGACTATGCGCAGTCCTTTTCCCGGTATAGACCCGTACCTCGAGCAGTTCTGGGGCGATGTTCATCACCGCCTCATCACCTATGCGTGCGACGCGCTTCAGAGTCGCCTGCCAGGTGATCTCCTGGCGCGGATGGACGAGCGCGTCTTCGTCGAGCCATCCCAGGGGCAAGGCCGGAACATCGTTTCGGACGTGCGGGTCGTAGTGCGTGGTCGGCCAAGCGACCGTGGAATCGTCGCGGGAAACGGCGTTGCGGTAGCCGAGCCGCTTGTGATCCACCTGGAAGAGTCCGAGCCGATCCGGCAGGGGTATATCGAGATCATCGACATCAAGTCGGGCCGGCGCGTCGTGACCGTGATCGAGGTGCTCAGCCCATCGAACAAACTTCCCGGCCCCGGGAAAGACTTGTACACGAAGAAGCAGGAGGAGTTGAGAGCGGGGGGTGTAAGTCTGGTCGAGATCGATCTGCTGCGGACCGGCAGCCGTGTCCTCACCGCTCCGCTGGACCGCATCCCCGAGGGCCAGCGTTCTGCCTACGCCGCCTGCGTCCGCCGGGGCTGGAAACCGTTTGAGATCGAATACTACCGAATTCCCCTCCGTGAGCGTCTGCCGGCCATTCGGATTCCCCTCCGCCGGACTGACTCCGACGTGGCGCTGGACTTGCAAGCTTTGATCGACGAATGCTACGAGTCGGGCCGCTACGGCGACGATATCGACTACCGTGAGGACCCCGAACCTGCTCTTGGAAGCGACGATGCGAAGTGGGCGGAGGCTCTGCTTCGGGAGCAAGGGCGGAGGTGAGAAAGCAGGCGCGAATGCACTTGCCATGCGAAGCAATCAATCACGCGGGGGCCGCCCCTTGGCTCTCTCAATACGCCAGCTCATCGAAAAGCGGTACAGTTACGGGATTCTCATTAGCGGCAAAAGGCGCGATGTTAACCGTCACCTTCACCGTGTGATTTCCCCCTCCCAAGATCACACCCTTGATCGGGCTGACATCGTCGTAATCGCGGCCCCAGGCAAGAGTGATGTGTCGGTCGAAGGGAAGCTGGTTGTTGGTCGGGTCGAGGTCGATCCAGCCGTAGCCGGGACAGAAGAACGAGACCCAGGCGTGCGAGGCCTCGTCGCCGACGAGCCTGGTGCGACCGGGAGGGGGGATGTTCACCAGGTAGCCGCTGACGTAGCGAGCGGCCAGGCCTAGGGACCGCAGGCAGCCGATCTGGAGATGGGCGAAGTCCTGGCAGACACCATGCCGCTGCTCGAGAACCTCATTGATCGGCGTGGCGATCGTCGTGGCCGTCGGATCGTAACGAAACTCGGAATGGATGCGAGTGGTCAGGTCGAGGACTGCCTGGTGGATCGGGCGGCCTGCCGGAAACGACGGCGCGGCGTACGCCGCCAGCCGCTTGCCGGTGGGAACATAGGGCGAATCAAAGGCGAACTGGCTGGCGGCCAGGACATCCGGGCTGGGGTCGGTGCACAACTGGTCGCGCACCGCCTCCCACGGTGGTGAGAGTTCGGGCGATGGCGGCGGTGTCGGCGCCAGTTCGGCCACGTTGATGGCCGTCACGCAGAGCGCGCGGTGCGGTTCCTCGATCGTGGCGAAGGTCGCCGTGTTGCCGAAGTAATCGATGCGTTCGGTCATGACCGAGGGGGGGGGGCTGATCCGCAGCTCGCTGGATCGCCGCGTCTGCGAGGGTCCGCTGCGCGTCGTCAGGTGAAGCAGGTTGTGACAGAGCGAGACCTGCTCGACATAGTCGTAAATTGTCGTATGAACGCACTTATACAACATCGTATGTCTCTTGGTCATGCCCGGCACGTCCTGTGGCCGGGGCGCAATAGGGTCAGCCGAAACCATGCCCGCTCAGATGCCGCGAGGTTTGCAGGTGGCTGAAATAGCTGGCCGCGATCACGTCGGAAAGGACTGGCATGTCGGCCTCCAACCGCTTCAACAAGACTTCCAGACGGGTGCGCCGACCAGACTGGTCAGCGCGGGCCAGAGCCTCGAGATCGGCCAGGCGAAGTTCGGTAAGGTTGGCCAGTACCAGTCGCTCCTCGGCGCTGCGGCCCGCCAGGAACGGGTCCCGCGGCAGCCGGTCGATGCTCTCGGCCAAGGCGACGAGCTGGAAGGCCAGCGACCGCGGGTTGGTCTCGTCGGCCACCAAGAGGTCCAGCACGGGAGCGGCCTGGAGCGTGCTGAGATAACGCCGACGATAGGTCATGGCACTATCGGCGATCTCGAGCAGGGCTTCGAGCACCGATCCCTCCGCCCGCGTCTCGAATACCAGCGTACCTCGCAGCAGGCTTGAGGTCAGTTGCGTTCGCTCAAGCCTGCGTCCCATATCGAGGAAGGTCCGCGACTGGCCTCGCGTCAGGTTTTCCGCGACCAGTCCGCTGAAGGCCGCCAGCCGGCTGATCCCGGCGTCGAGCAGCTCGAGCACGTCGCTGAGCACGCCGCGGGCGTCGAGGCAGGAAGGCTCCGGTGCGTCGCTGGCGGTTGCCGAAGTTTCGATCATCGCGGTCAAGTCAGCCATGAGGTCGACCATGAGATGGGAGAGCGCCCGCCACATGTCGACGGAGATCCGGTCGCGAACCTTTGAGGCCACCCGCTGCAAAAGCGCGAGCGTCGAGCTCAGACTGCCGGGGCGCTCCGGATCGAAGATCACCGAGAGCAGCTCTCCTTCGGGTCGATCGAGGCCTTCGGGCTGGCTCTGGTCAAGAAAGCCGGGATATGTTTGGGTCTGCGTGGTCAGCGCCCGCAAGAGGATGGGCAGCTCGGGAACCTCGGCCATGCCCGATTTCTCGGTCAGGCGCACCAGGATCCCGCGGAGCAGACGGACGACATTTTCAGCCCGCTCGACATAGCGGCCCAGCCAGTAAAAGTTGTCGGCATGGCGGCTGGACAGGTCGCCCCCCGCGCGGGAGAGCCGTAGCGCCCTGTGAGGTGAAGGCAAGAGGCTGAAGCTGCCGACCGGCTGATCGCCGAGAATCCAGGTGTCCTTGCTGCCGCCCCCGTGCTGCATGGTGACGACCTTGGAATCGGCCGACGAGGCGACGCGGGTCAGTCCCCCCGGCATCACGGCATAAGTGCCATCCCGCGCCGTGAGGAAGACTCGGACGGCGGCGTACCGGGATTGGAGCTGGTCGCCCGTCATGACGGGAACCGAGGAGAGTGCAAGCTGCTCCTGGCCCACGTAATGGCCGGGCCGAGCGCGGATCCTCTCAGCCAGCTCCTCAAGCTGGGTCGAGCTCAGTCGGTCGCCAAAGACCGGGTCGAACCGGCTGCCCGCGAAGGCCGGCTTGATGACCATGCGAGGCAGCTTGGCCAGCACGTGGGAGAGCCCGACGGGCTCGCCGCACCACCATGATTCCGCCCAGGGGACCTTCAAATTTTCTCCCAGAAGCTCCCGGCAGATGGCGGGAAGATAGGCCATCAAGGCTGGGGTTTCGACTAGGCCGCTGCCCAGCGCGTTGGCCATGGCAACGTTGCCGGCACGCAGCACCTGGAGCAGGCCCGGAACCCCGAGAAATGAACCGCCCCGCAGCTCCAGCGGATCGCAGTAGTCGTCGTCGACCCGGCGGAGGATCACGTCCACGGGTTGAAGACCGCCAAGGAGCTTCAGGTAGACCCGGTTGCCGCGAACCAGGAGATCGCCCCCCTCCACCATCGTGTAGCCCAGGTAACCGGCCAGGAAAGCGTGCTCGAAATACGTCTCGTTGTACGGCCCGGGCGTCAGCAGGACGACCCGGGGATTGTCACGGTTATGGGGAGCGATCGATTGCAAAATGTCGCGTACCGACTGGAAGAACGGGGCCAGCCGCTGAACCTGACAATCGCGAAAGACGTCGGGAAGCATGCGTGAGAGAACCAAGCGGTTCTCCAGCGCGTAGCCGGCACCGGAGGGCGCCTGGGTGCGGTCGCCCAGAGCCACGATGTTGCCGTCCGCGGAGCGGCCCAGGTTGACGGCATACAAATGCAAGTAACGGTTCGCGGGGACCTGCATCCCGTGACAGGGATGAAGAAAGGCAGGATTGCCGAAAACCAGTGCAGGGGGCAAGAACCCGCGCGCCAAGATCCGCTGAGGACCGTAGAGATCGGCCAGGACCAGATCCAGCAGCAGCGCTCGCTGGATCAAGCCCTCTTCCAGGGCCTTCCACTCGTTCGACGAGATCAAGAGGGGGATCGGATCGAGCTGCCAGGGGCGGTCGGTCCCTCGCGGATCGCCGTATACGTTGTAAGTGACCCCGTTCTGACGAATCAGGTCCTGAGATTCCTGCCAGCGGCGGCGGATCTCCTCGCCACCGAGCAGTTCCATAGCATCGACGAACGACCGCCAGTGCCGCCGGATGCCGTCTCCGGGAACCATGAACTCATCGAACGACCCTCCCAGCGCCCGGTAGCCATGCCAGACCGGAGAGCCGGAGGGGTCAGCCAACCACGAGGATAGTGTTTCGGCCTCACCTGTCATGGATTGCATCGGAACCACTCGATGAAACTGAGCAACAGCGCCAGCTAATCCGACTTCGGATGTCACTTCGGCAAATTTCATACCACAAATTCGGTGCCAAAGGGAGGTCGATCGCCCGCTAATGATCCCGAGCCGGTCGGAGGGCGACGCAGGTCCAGAGTCAGAGGGGCTGAGGGATGGCGCTCCAGCGGCGGTACAAGGATCTCTCCCGGCGTGTGGCCGAACGGAAAAAACCGCGAATGCCGGCGGCTCTCAGCCTCGTTGGCATTGACCGGAAAGGTCTCATAGGACCGGCCACCAGGATGGACGACATGATAGGTGCAGCCGCCCGCCGATCGCTTCAGCCACGGGTCCCAGATGTCGAAGACCAAGGGTGAATTGATCTTGACGGTCGGATGCAGGCACGAGGGAGGCTGCCAGGCCCGGTACCGAACTCCGGCCACGTACTCGCCGCAGGTACCCGTGGGATGGAGCGGCACCCGGCGACCGTTGCATGTGAGAACCTGTCGCCCTTCGGAGAGCCCCCGCGCCTTCACCTGGAGCCGCTCGACCGACGAATCGACGTACCGGGCCGTCCCGCTACTGGTGCTCTCCTCGCCCAGCACGTGCCAGGGTTCGATGGCTTGGCGTAGCTCCAGTTCGACGCCCGCGACCTGGATCGAGCCGATCCCCGGAAACCGGAACTCGAAATGAGGCGCGAACCAATCGGAGCGAAAGGGATAACCAGCGCGGACCAGCTCCTGGATCACGTCCTGAAAGTCGAGGTCGATGAAATGAGGAAGCATGAAGCGGTCATGCAGGTCGGTACCCCAAGGGATCAGACGGTCGCAGACGGGGTTGTCCCAGAAACGGGCGACCAGCCCGCGGATGAGGAGCTGCTGGGCCAGGCTCATGCGGGCGTGGGGCGGCATCTCGAAGGCCCGCATCTCGACTAAACCCAGCCGGCCGGTGGACGTGTCGGGATTGTACAATTTGTCGATGCAGAACTCGGCCCGATGGGTATTGCCCGTGACGTCCACCAGGAGATGGCGGAAGACCCGATCGACGAGCCAAGGCAGGGCGCCGCCGTGGTCGGGAATCTCCCGGAAGGCAATTTCCATTTCGTAGAGGCTGTCGTTGCGTGCCTCATCCAGGCGCGGGGCCTGGCTGTGCGGACCGACGAACAGACCCGAGAACAGGTAAGACAGCGACGGGTGGTTGTGCCAGTAGGTGATCAGGCTGCGCAATAAGTCCGGCCGCCGCAGGATCGGACTGTCGGCGGGGGTCGGACCGCCCAAGATCACGTGGTTACCGCCGCCGGTCCCGGTGTGCCGGCCGTCGAGCATGAACTTCTCGGTACCCAGCCGCGTGAGCCGCGCCTGCTCGTAGAGAATGGTGGTCTTGATGACCAGCTCGTCCCATGACCGCGACGGATGGATGTTGACCTCAATCACGCCGGGATCGGGCGTGATGCCGAAATGATTGAGCCGGGAATCCGAGGGAGGACGGTAACCCTCGACAATCACCGGCATTCCCAGCTCTTGGGCCGTCGCTTCGACGGCGGAAATCAGATCGAGATAGTCTTCGAGGATGCGCTGGGGTGCGAGAAAGACGTACAGCCGACCGTCGCGCGGCTCAGCGCAGACCGCTGTGCGAACCACTCCCGTGACGCTCTGCCCGACTGCCGAGTGGTCGCGCAGGTCGTCCACATCCGGGCCACCTCCTCGCCGCGGCGTCTCGGTCACCGAGGAGACCCGCTGGCGATCGCGACGATCGGAACTGCGGCCCGGCAGCCGTCCTCGGGGAGCCATTGGATCGAGCTCCACCATTTCCTCCTCGTCGCCGGGCGCGGCCCAGGGCAGAGAGGGCAAAGGCAAGCGATATCCAACCGCAGAGTCGCCAGGCAAGAGGAATAGGTTGCCGCGCCGCAGCTTCCACTGGTCGCTGACCCAGCGCCTTGAGCTGGCATCCGCCTGCGGCTCTTGAGCCTTCAGGGGCAAGACGTAGGAAACGACTGAGCCTAAGCCGTGATCGAAGACCTGGGAGACGCGGTGCCGCTCGACTGGGTCCTCGAGGTTGTTCTTCAGGGGGTCGAGGTTGATCGGAAGCTGCTGCTCGCGCCAGAGGTAGTAATAGACGTCTTCATAGGCGGGCTGGGCGCAAGAGGGATCGACCCCGAGACGCTCCGCCAGGCGGCTCATGAATTTGCGGGCGTCTTCCTGCGTGTGGCCGTAATTGCGCGTCTCGTCGGCGATCAGGTCCGGGTTTTCCCAGATCGGCACGCCATCGAGCCGCCAGAAGCAACCCAGGGCCCAGCGAGGCAGCGGCTCGCCCGGATAGAGCTTGCCCTGGCCGTAGTGCAAGAGCGCTCCGGGGGCGAAGCGGTCCCGCAGCCGCTTGAGCAATTCACCGGCCAGTCGCCGCTTGTGCTCGCCGAGGGCGGCCGTGGTCCACTCCGGGCCTTCCATATCGTCGATCGAAACAAACGTCGGTTCGCCCCCCATGGTCAGCCGCACGTCGCCAGCTTCAAGTTGGCGATCGATCTGGTGCCCGAGCTCCTCGATCGCCTGCCACTGGTCCTCGGAGTAGGGTTTGGTGACCCGGGGGTCCTCGTGAACTCGCTTGAGTGCCATGTGGTGCGAGAATTCCACCTGGCAGGTGTCGCGCTCGAGGCCCTCGTTCCACGAATACGAGCCCGTAACTGGCGCGGCGGAGAGCGGGTCGGCGGTGCAGGCCAGCGGGATGTGCCCCTCTCCGGCCAAGAGACCGGAGGTCGGGTCAAGCCCCACCCAGCCGGCTCCGGGAAGATAGACCTCGGCCCAAGCGTGCAGGTCGGTGAAGTCGGCTTCCGGCCCCGACGGGCCATCGAGCGCGGGGATGTCGGTCTTGAGCTGGATCAAATAACCAGAAACGAACCGTGCTGCCATTCCGAGATGCCGCGAGAGCTGAACCAAGAGCCAAGCCGTATCGCGGCACGAGCCGCTCTCCAGCTCAAGTGTCTGCTCGCTAGTTTGCACTCCCGGCTCGAGGCGGATCAGGTAGCGGATCTTCTCGTGCACCCGGCGATTGACCGCGACGATGTAATCGACGGTCCGGATACCGTTTGCGCGAGCCTCCTGAACCAGCGCCAAAAGCCGCGGTCCGGCCGGCTCGGTCTCCAGGTACGGCATCAGCTCGCGCGCCAGGGTCGCGTCGTAGGTAAACGGGACCTGATTCGCCGACTCTTCGATGAAGAAATCGAAGGGGTTGATCACCGTCATCTCGGCGATCAGGTCGACCTCCAGCGAGAGCGCGCTTAAGGGCTCGAGGAAGACCAGCCGGGCCAGGTAGTTGCTGTAGGGATCTTGCTGCCAGTTGAGGAACTGGGGGCGGGGCTCGGCGCGCAGCGAGTAGCTCAAAATCGGCGTGCGGCAGTGCGGCGCCGGCCGCAGGCGGACGACGTGCGGCAAGAGCATGACCTGGCGATCATAGCGATACGTCGTCTTGTGGTTGAGTGCGACCTGGATTGGCATAGAGCGTCGATGTCCTAGCAGGTTCGAATTCGAGGCAGGCCAGTTCGGTGCGAGTTCCGAACCGACCTGCGGCGGTTGGCCGCTCACGCCGAAGCCTGATGCGTCAGGTTGGAGCCAGCACCCCGGTCAGGGGTACGGCCGGCTTGCGCTTGGTAACCTGCGCCGCTTCGGGTGGGCTTAAGCTCGTGCGGTGATCGAAATAGGTGCGATGGATGGCCTCGCCGATGTTGTGGATGCGGTCGATGACGCTGGTGAGCGCCTCGTGCAACCCGGCCTCGACGAAGTCCTCGATCCGCGCCAGGTTCAGCCAGGCCGCTAGATCGTCGAGCGTGCGCTCGACATCGTTGCCCGGCCTGCCTAAGGGCCTGCCGGAGATCGCATACGCGGCGCCGCGGCACTTGCTCAGGCAAAACCGTACCGACCGCGGGAAGATCGAATCGAAGATCAGGAAATCCGAGACGGCCGTTCCCGGGTCGGCTCCCGGCCGCTGCTTGCGGAACGGCTCGTAGCCTGAGCAGCTCATGAGAATCGCCACCCAGTGCGCGTTGTCCACGGGCGTGCCGACGACATCGACGGTCGGCAGCAAAATATGGTACTTGACGTCGAGAATGCGGGCGGTCTGACAGGCCCGCTCCAAGTATTTACCCAGGAGGAAAAAATCCCAGGCTTCGCCGTGCGACATCGTGCCCTCGCTGATTCCCGTGATCAGAGGGTTGATGCGCTTGATCTGGCTGTAGAAGGCGCTGCGGTCGTTCTGAAAGAGTGATCGCGCCTCGTCGCTCTGTATCCAAAGATAATAATAATTAAGCCGCTCCCAGGTCTCGGCGCTGATGACTTCGCGTATATTCCGCGCGCTCTCACGGGCGGCGGCGATCGAGCAGGTGATGCTGGCCGGGTTCGTAGGTTCCCAGCTCAAGTGGTACTGCACGGTCTCGCCATCGACATCCCGTGGCATGTCGTGGATTCCGCTGATGATCAGGAGCGGCTGCCACTGCTGATGCAGCGGTACGGCAAAATCCAAGAGGAGCGTCTGGTTGACCTCGAGAACGCGCGCCGTGTTCTCGGCCCGCTCGAGGTAGCGGCCCAACCAGAAGCAATGATCGGCAACGCGTGAGATCATCGACCGTTCTCCAGAACCCAGGTATCCTTGCTGCCACCCCCTTGACTGGAATTCACAACCAGCGATCCTTTGACCAGGGCCGTGCGCGTCAGTCCCCCAGGCAAGACCCAGGTTGAGCTTCCGCTGACGATATAAGGTCTCAAATCCACATGCCGCGGCGCCAGTCCTTCGTCGGTCCAGGTGGGGCAGGCTGAGAGTGTGACCACCGGCTGGGCGATGTAGTTTCGCGGATTCTCTCGCAGCTTCTCGGCAAACTCGGCACACTGCTGGGAAGTCGCCCATGGTCCCATGAGCATGCCATAGCCGCCCGACTCGTTGACCGCCTTGACCACCAGTTCGCTTAAGTGGTCCAAGGTATAGGCGAGGTCGTGCGGGCGAGCACAGATGTACGTCGGAACGTTTCTGAGAATTGGCTCCTCGCTGAAATAGAAGCGGATCATGTCCTCGACGAACGGATAGATGGCCTTATCGTCGGCCACGCCCGTGCCCACGGCGTTGGCCAGCGTGACATTGCCGGCACGATAGGCTTTCATGAGGTCGGGCACGCCGAGCACCGAGTCGGGGCGGAACGTGCGGGGATCAAGAAAATCGTCGTCGATCCGGCGGTAAATGACGTCAACCTGCTGGGGCCCCCGGGTCGTCCGCAGAAAAACCCGTTCGTCCTGCACGAACAGGTCTTGCCCGAAGACCAGCTCGATTCCCATGTGCCGGGCCAGGAAGCAATGCTCGAAGTAGGCCGAGTTGTACGGCCCCGGCGACAGCAGGACAATCGTCGGTGGGTCGTCGCAACCCGGCGGAGCGACGGAGCTTAATGCCTCCCAGAGGTGTCGCGGATAGTCCTCCACCCGCCGCACCCGGCATTGCAAGAAGAGCTGGGGAAACACCTTCTTCATCACGATGCGGTTCTCGATCACATAGCTGACCCCGGAGGGACAGCGGCCGTTGTCCTCGAGTACCAAGAACTCGCCCTTATGGTCGCGAACCAGGTCCGTGCCGACGACGTGCACGTATTGCTTGCCCGGTGGGGAGAAGTTGACCATCTCCGGCCGGAACCCCTTCGATCCTAAGACCAGGTCGGCCGGAACTACCCCTTCCGCCAGGATGCGCTGGTTGTGGTAGACATCGTCCAAAAAGGTGTTCAGCGCCCGAATACGCTGGATCAACCCCGCCTCGAGCCGATCCCATTCCTTGCCGCTGACCGGCCGGGGAATCAAGTCGAACGGGAAGATCTTCTCGGTGCCCCGACGGTCGGAATAAACCGAGAACGTGACGCCATTATTGATGAATGCCAGGTCTGCCGACGTCCGTCGCTCGAGAAACTCGCGAACGTTCAGCCGCCCCAGCCAGTCCAGAAGGACCTGGCAGTAGTCGTGGCCGCGATCGGGCTCGGCAAAGAGCTCGTCCCAGGCCTTCGAGTGTGGCCTGTAGTCCTGGAACAGCAGCGACTCGGCCTCCGCCGTGGGCAGAACCTGCTTCTGCGTCCCACCTTGAGTCTGAAGCATCGAACCGGGGGACATCGGGGTCACCTCTCCTCCTCATCGGGTGATCGGCGGAACGTACTGTGACATCGGGGTGCCTGCATGACGCCGTCGCGCGAGCCGGCAGGACGCGAACCTATCACCTTATCGCGCGAAGATCCATGTTCCACCGGCGCGTAATCGTGTCAGACGGTGCAGTCCACCTCTGTACGGGGCACGGTCCCATTGATGCGGACTGCGAAGCCTCAACCCAGCAGCCAGTCAAGCGACATTGCTTGGGTGAGCCCGCCGGCTGGACGCACGAACCTCGAGAAAGCCTATGAACAAGACAAAGGCAGAGGAGCAGATTTCGTGCCCAAACCGATCCATCCCTCTCATGCCGGTTCATAAGCCTTGATCTGTAAACTCATTGCGACAGAAACAAGGTACAGAATTTGGCCCCTTGCCATACGCTCGTGCCGGCTCTTCTTGCAGTAACCGCCTGGACTTTGATCGCAATCCATCGCCATCCGTCAAGATGTCTCGACCAGTTCCCCGCGCAAACAATCGCCGCGGCCAGCGCTGTCTTGGTTACCACGACCTGGTCAGATTTTTGCCAGGTGCTTCGTTAGGCCATGACTGCATCCAGCCGTGGTCCGGATGAAGGGGCCGGACACGGCGATCGAGAGCGCATGCCCGATGAGCTCCTGGTCACCGCTCGGGGCGACGGTGTCTTGCATGCCCCGATCCGGCGCGTAACCTCGCTGGGATTGAGTTTGAGCCGTCACCGGCGTGGTGGCGATGGCCCACGCCAGTCCAAAGCGCACCGAGCGTCTGGAAAGCACTCGCGAGCCGCATGCGTGCCTCCCTTGGTGCGTCACCGCCGGTCCGCCGATATCTCCTCCGGCTCTTTACCAGCGACGATACCCCCGGCGATTCGATTCAAGGGCGGCAAAGCTTATGCCTGGATCGGTCGGAGCGGCGTCAAGATAGAATCGCTCATGGCAGACGAAACGCTTCCCGTCATAAGCCCCAAAGAAGCAAGCGAATCGGTAAATTCCGATAGCTATAATTACCTTCAATTAACTAACCGCTCTACGGCTCCCCGTATAAGCTTAAGGATGGTTCGTCCGGACGGTACAACGATGAGCTGTGATGGATGAAATGGCCAATCCAGAGGAAGATGCAAGCGTCCATCGCCGTTCTCCCAGGGATATTCGCAATTATCCGGTCTCTTGCCATCCCGCCTGACCGATGGCGCGAGTAAATCGATCTCTCCCGCGAGGCGCCTGGCTGCCTTTAAGGCTTCTTTGGCTTTCCCTCCCGAGAAGTTCCAGTAGACCGCCTGTTGCCGGAGTACGACTGGCAGCGATGCCGATATATAGGCGTGGCTCGCCTGCAATGACGCCGGGGACGCGCCTCCTTTGCAAAGGTGAGCTTTCACTAGCTTTTCGCAGGCCATCTGAAGGAATTGCAGCTTGTGACATTCCGGAACCGGCTGCCCCTGCATGAACTCAAATGTCTCGAAGTCGGCAGCGGCCTGTCGAGCATAACCGACCGACCACTCATCGGCCGTCGCCATCATTAGCCTCGCGAATCCGACGGTTTAGGGAACTCCTCACCGATCGACCATCCCTCCGGTAACTTCAGTTCGTTCGACCGGAGCTTCTCGAATTCATTTGGCGATACCTCGATGATGACCGATGCGTACGGGATGCCGCTGGCCGAGGCCGGGCCGAAGTGCAAAGGCATAATGCCCGACTCTGGTGTATTTGAATTGACTTCGAGTAACTTGATCGGTGCTCCTCGGCTGTCTGCAACCTCGGCTGCATCGATAATGCGGAATATCTGGGTCAGCCCCGCTTCGATCTCGTAATGTTTCCTGGCCAGTACCTTCGCCGCCTCGGCAACCTCGATTGAAGAGCCTTGATCGAAGGAGGTAATGACCCTGTCGCTGCTCCCGCAATTGGGGCACGGTAATCCGGTCTCTGCTGGAGTGAGATACTTTCCACACTGCTTGCATTGTCCCATGATCGATATTCTCTAGTCCAAAGAGGAATCCGAGCTCCGATCATTCTACTACGCACCAAAAAGAGAATGGATAGGCAATGTTATGGAGCCGGTAGGCGGTGGACGTCATGCACTGTGTCGCCGCCATCCGTGCAAGGCCGGCCACCCTCCTGGTCGCGTCGAGTCTCGCGCCATCCGCCGCGGCCAAAACCGCGCGAGCTGCTCACCGCACCCCGGAAGGATGCGCATAACCGCTTGCTGCGGACTACCTAACAGCTAAGGAAGTGCCTTCCGCTCGGACTCGAATGGCACTTCTTGTCGTAAAATCAAGGTAATAACATTGCGCTGGCTTCGCGCGCCGGGACGGCCGGTCCAAGGCCCTTGATCGGTGCACCGAAGCGGCGGATCTGTCAACGAGGCGGGATCAAGGACCCGACCATGTCCCAAAATGTCCTACCTGCGACCAAAATTCGCCTGAGGAGTATAAGGAAAGACAATAGTATTGCGCTCGGGCAGGATAGGTATTGCACTACCTCAGGATCAGCGACCCAATCATGTCACAAGATGTCACACGGTGGGACGCGCATTTCGCCTTTGGAAACAAAAGATCCCTTCTGAACAGTCTCCGCGCTTTCTGAGCTCACTCATCGCCGCGGAGCGAGTGTGGGTCGTTTCCCAAAAACAAAAAAAGCCCGGCCCCCACCGAGGGGGCCGGGCACAGCCAGGGAGAACGACGCTTGCTCATGACTGCATTCCGGAAAACGAAGCGCTGTTTGATCAGCACTTCGCTCTCCATTCCAAGGGTCTTTGGATCAACCCTTGGCTCGATGTAACGATCAAGAGCACAGAGCGTGCCAGTCCTAACAGAGGTTTGAGCGAATCCGCGTGCCAATTCTTAAGATAAATTTTAGCCGTAACTTGTGGAACGAATCGAGGATGCCGAGCACACTTGCCCGCGCGCTTCTCGATCGAGCGTCAGCCAAGAGCTTCGGCATGAATGTCACTTTCTTGAGCGATACACAAGAGCCTTTGGCGAGGGACGTCAAGGCACACGGTTTCTGGAGACACATGCACGCATAGTTCCGGTTATGCTTGAACGTCGTTGCGCCCGTCCGAAACCTTGCGCTGCGTTTTTTGACGTGTGGGGCTACACTCTCTCCGTTGCCTAGCCGATCGGGAACGGACTGGCATGCAGTTTGGGTGTAGGCAAAGTAAGTCTCGCGAGACCTTGCGTGACCGGGCAGAGTTCGAAGTTTTGAAAAAAAGGGAAAGCTAACGGGCGGAGACATCAGGGGAGCTCTGGGAACTCGCGTATCGCGTAAGAATCGACAACTCGGGTAGGATAGGAAAGGTAAGCCTGGGCATGGAGGTGAGCGCATCGCATTCCCTCAGAAGAATGGGAAAGGACCAAAATTTGATGAAGGTGCTCGTGCTTGGCCTGGACGGGGCGACCTGGGACATTCTCGATCCTTTGATTAATGAAGGTGCAATGCCCAACCTGGCGCGGTTGCGCGGCGAGGGGGGATCAGGTGTGCTGCGCTCGATTTTTCCGCCCCTGAGCCCCGTGGCCTGGACGGGCGTGATGACGGGGAAGAACTCGGGTAAGCATGCGGTCTTCGAGTTCCTGGAGTACGGGCACGATCCTCTCAGATCGCGGGTGAACTCGTCGCGCTCGATCAAGGCGGAGCTGCTCTGGGAGATCGCCGGCCGGCATGGCAAGAAGACGGTCGCGGGCGGGGTGCCGATGAGTTACCCGCCGAGACCAGCGCAGAACTTTCCCGGCTTTTACTTAGGCGACTTCTTGAGCCCGGAGAAGGCGGCCGATTTCAGTTCCGACCCTGCGCTCCTGGCGGAGCTTGAGCAGAAAGTCGGTTCCTACCGGCCCTGGTCGACGGTCATCCACGACGGCGGTAACGAGGCTGCCGTGATCGACGACCTGACTGCGATGCTGGATCAGCACCTGCGGGCCATCGAGTTCTTGATGGAACGTTGCCCGTGGGACCTGCTGATTTTTGACCTGATGGCGACCGACCGGCTCTGCCACGAGCTCTGGCATGTCTGGGATCGATCTCACCGCTTGGCCCGAGGTCGAGAGGTCGAGCTGGAGGCGTTGCGTCCCCGGCTGGTTGAATTCTGGAAGGTGCTGGACCGCGGCGTGGGGGTCATCGAATCAAAGCTTCCGCCTGGCGCTGCATTTTTACTCATCAGCGATCACGGATTTGGTCCCATCGAGTGGTATGTGAACTTCAATGTTTGGCTGCTCGAGCAGGGCTTTATCGCGCTGAACGACACTGCCTATGTCCGCCAGAAACACTGGTGTTACCGTCGTGGAGTCACTCCCGCGTGGATGTACAACCTGATGACCAAGCTGGGGTTAGGCGGCCACCGCCTGAGCCGGTTTAGGGGCAAGCAGGCCGGTATCATTGAACGCCTGAGCGAATCAACCTTCTTGTCGCGGCGGCATATCGACTGGTCGCGGACTCGTGCCTACGCACAAGGCAACTTTGGTCAGATTTTCATCAATCTCAAGGGGCGTCAAGCGCGTGGCTGTGTCGAGCTGGCGGATCTGCGGTCGGTGCGACGGGACGTCAAGGCCGGTCTGATGGAACTTTCTCATCCCCAGACCGGAGGGCGGCTCGTTGAGCATGTATACGAAGCTGAGGAGCTGTACCATGGCCCGCACGCCCATCTGGCTCCCGATCTGACCGTGGTGCTCAATGACTGGCGATTCCGGACCATCGGACTCTACGACTTCACGACGAACCAGGTCATTTCTCCGGCGTTCGGTCCCACGGGCGACCACCGGATGGAGGGTGTGCTGATCGCCACCGGGCCGGGTTTCCTGCCGGGCGCTGCGCCGCAACAAGCCAACCTGCTGGACATCGCCCCCACAGTCTTGCATTTGCTGGGCGTGCCTGTCCCCGACGACATGGACGGACGTGTCTTGACGGAGCTGCTCGACCCGGCAGTTGCACCTTCGTGCTCGGTCACGGCTGCGGTGCCTTCGCCGAGTACTTTGTATCGCTCTTCCCTGGCCGTCTTGGCCAGCGACGCACCTGGCGGTGGTCATCCATCGGCCTTGCCGTCCGGCTTGCCAATCTCCCCTGCGTATAGCGATGAAGAAGACGCAGCGATCCAGCAGCGGCTGGCAGACTTAGGTTACCTCTGAGTGAACTGAGGTTCCCGGTTGCCGGCTGGCCGGGACGCGGCTATGATAACCGGTGCATGGACTGAGCTTTCGAGTCTGCGGATCTCCCGACCATTTCACGCCTTCATGCATCTGGAAGGAGGCCGACGATGCCAACGACATCCCGCCTGAACGAGTCGTCGAGCCTGAGTTCTCTTGCCGGACCGCCTGTGTCCCCATGCCGTCTGGCTCTCGGCCTACCGGGCTGATCTGTCTCTTAGCCAGGTGAGCACGCATAAGCGGTCCGGTTCCCCGGTCCAGTCCGCGGCCATGTCTGCCGCCGCGGACCGTGGGGGCTGCGCGTCCTGATTCAACAGATTCAACAGATTCAAGATACGTGAGCATACAAGCCAATGTGAGAAAAAACATGAAAGACCACACCATCTCACGTAGGTACCTCAGGGGACTTTGTGCCGAGCTCAGTGAAGGCGACGGTGTGGACCCGCACGCCTTCGCGAAGCTGGCAATGGGGGGGACCAAGCTGCATGGGCGGCCTCGGCCGGGGCTTGATCGCAAGGCAGTCCAGCTCTGTCACCAGGTGGCCGAGACGCTTGAGGAAGTGCTGGCCGACTGCGGCGATACCGTTTTGCAGGCCTTGCGGGTGCTGGACGTGGAGCCGGCCCCCGACGCCACGCGGTTGCTGGTGACCGTGGGGGTCGAGGGGTTGTCGAAAGAGAAGGTGGACCCGGACCGCGTCCATGATCACTTGTCGCGGGCTTCGGGCCATCTTCGCAGCGAGGTGGCCAGCGCGATCACTCGTAAGCGGACGCCCGTTCTGGTGTACCGGCTGGTGGCAAGTTCCGTGGCATGATCCGGTCGAGCTATTGGCCCAAGGAGGATCCGGCCGGGAAGGGCCCCTGCCTGGAGACCGCGGGGGTCGTCCGTACTCATCGGTCCGCAACCCGCATCGATCAGCCCACGACGACCCGGCCGGGCTGTCCGTCCACGATAGGCTCGTCGATGACGATGGGACGGTCGAGGAACGCGCGGATGGTGGCGGCGTTGGTGCGGAGGTGGTCTGTCACCGCGCTGACCGAGTAGATCGACCGGCCTTCGGCAAGCGCCAGAGGCACGAGGATCTGGTCGGCCGAATGGGGGTCAACCGCGCCTTCGGCGCAGGCCTCGAAGGAAAGAAGCTCCTCGACGGCGCCATCGGCGACCGCCTCGGCCGGCCGGCCCCGCTCTCCTAGGCCGACGAAGGTCGCGGGGATGGCATTTTCATGCTCGACGAAAAGCGCAATGGCCGCCCCCTGCCCTGGGCCCGCCCATCGGACCGTCTCGATCTCGATCTCGAGACCGGCGGCAAGCCCTTCGTCATCCAGCCCCTGGATTGCCCGGTCCCGCAGGCGGCGGGCGATATCGTCACGAAGGTTGGAGACGCCGGCGACTCCGTAAATTCGCTGCAGCGGTCCGCGATCGGTCCGGATCCAGGCTCTGGGCGTCGCCGGCTCGATCCAGGCGTCGAGCTGGCCGCCTCCTCGAGGATAAAACCCGGCCGCGGGCATCGCCAGCGCGACTGACATTCCAAGGGCTGCCAGGTAAGCCCGCCAGGTGCGCTCGAGAAACGGATAGGGTGGCGCCTTGGGGTTGAACGTACCTCCTGTGAGGACCACGCGTACGGCCGTCTCGGAGCGCATGGCCAGGGGCAGGTGGAGAGTTTGCAGCACCAGGCTGGTCGAGCCGGCCGTGCCGATGTCGATGACGAGATCACGGGGGCTGTATGGTTCCGGGCGGAAAACTAGCTCGTGCGATCCGACGGTGACGCCCGAGGTTCTGGCGTGGCCCAAGAGCGCCGCGGCCTGAACCGCGCTACAGTGCTGGGGCCGCAGACCGGGCTTCTCGCGGTTGGCCCTGATCCGGGTCATCTGGAAGGGACGGCCCGAGAGTAGCGACAGCGTAAGCGCTGTGCGCAGTATCTGCCCACCCCCCTCACCGTGCGAGCCATCGAGAATGACAAGTTCCTTCGATCCGCGTGATGAATCGGCCACGGTCCGTGCGACTCCCCGCTGTTCCTGGGTTCGTGATCGACTCCATGGTATACCGAAGTGGGGCGGAATGGTGAGGTGCGCTTCGTGAGATCTCCAGCGTTTCGGCTCACCACGGTGAGAAGGCGTGATCCTGGAGAAGGCCCAGTTGTCACCTCGAAGATTCCCGTCCATGGCGTTCGCTCCTTTTTCCGGGGCTTTAACGGGAGTCACTGTTTGAGGCTGACTTCGCGGCGGGCCTGGCGGTCTGGGACGGGTTTGTGGGCATAGCCACCTGATTGGCCCCGGTCTGCATTCCGGTGGCCGATCCGGAGCTGGGACTGGGACGGTCGGCCTTCAGGGGCGTATTTCCTAGCGCGCCCTGCTGATTGCGTCCGGCCCAGACCAGAATGAGCTTCTGGCGGCGCTGGTCGCTGTGAGCCTGGGCCTGTGTGAACAGAAACGAGCCCAGGCTCCGCTCGTGCGCCGGCTGGCAGCCGATGACGGCAACCTGGCCGGGCTCAAGGAGCAGGCTCGCTGTCAGATCGCGCAGCGCCTCTTCCTGCTGCCCGTCGGCGACCCTGAATTCTTTGGCTGAGTAGGGCGTTGCGTTGGAGATGGGCTGGAATGAGTGCTGGATCGGGCCGTGATGGATCTCCGGGGTGAAGCGCAGCGAGACTCCGCAATTCCCATCGTGCGACGCGGTCACTCGGAAGAAACCGCTAGCCGCCTGGTAATCTTTACCGAAAGGACGATTTTCACGGTTCATGAGCAAGCTGACCTGATCGACCGGATCGGCGATGATGATGAGCGTGTCTTCGCCATCAAAGAGATAGTAGGTCACCGCGTCGACCTTGTGTGGAGGGGGTGCGCTGAGCACGCGCTCCAGCTCGGCGGGAAGCTCGCCAGTGATCCGACCGATGCGTAAGCCGTTGACCTCAAGGGCATGGCGTGCTTCCGGGGCAGTTGCCTGTTCATCGGCCACCTTCCAGACGACTTCGTTGATTGCCTGATCCCGGAAGGCGCGATTGAGGATGGCCACGCGCAGCACGCACTTGCGGGGCTCGATGATCTGTCCGCCGGTCCCGCCGATCCGCTGAAAGATGTTTCCCGGGCGAATCTGGTCCTTGTGCGGGTTGCAGCCGAAGAGGCCGAGAAAGCCTGCGGTCACGACCACGACGAAGGCTGACGGGACGGCCGCCATCCAGGGCCTGCTTGTCGGGTTCATGAGGCGGAATCCTTTCCGCATCGCCGCCGGAAGGTCTTTGCTTGTGAAGGGAAACTCGCGGCCAGGTCCTGAGTCGTGGGCCATCCCGAAGCGCACCGCCGGACCGGACGGCTTGCGCGGTTGAGATCTTTGGAGCGGGAAGTCTAGGAGGATTCACTCGGGTCGTCAATTGGAAACGCCGGGGTCCGAAGGAGTGCGGGGTAAGGGCCCGGCAGTCAAGCTGGCGAAGCCCGGCAGTCAAGCTGGCGAAGCCCGGCAGTCGGGCGTGAGGCCCAAGACTCTCTTGGTTTCGTCGGATTCGCTCGGCGGTCCGAGAGCAGGCTTGAAGCCACGGCTGGCGGACTGTAGATAGGAGGATACATTGTGAGACGTCGTTCGTTGAAATCCGAGCGCCGCTCTAGAGGATGGGCCGGCCCGCGCGGTCATCAGGATCTCGGAACGCAGCAGGGACTACAGGGAAGGTGCTGCATTTGAGTCTGCTCTCAGGATTGACAGGATTCGCGGCATGGGCCGATGCGGCGTCGCTGACAACGTGGCAACGTTGGCTGGCGGATCTGTACGGAGTCGCCGCCGCCTCGATCGGCCTGGCATGCCTGGTGATCGCGCTTTACCTGGTGCTTCAATACCTCAAGCCCTGGAGGCGCCGGCAGGTCCCCTACTGCGCAATCGTCTGGGTGGTCGCCTGGTTTCTGCTCTTCTGCGGGGTTTTCTCCTGTCTTGGCACACTGTCGATCAAGCCGGCCAGTCCGCTCCATTGCGCGATCTCGCTGGGCATGGCGGCAGCGTCCTGGATGGCGATGCTCGTGCTGGCGTACCTGGTTGCCAGGGCCCAGGCCCCGTGCGATCCCTGCGACTTCGAGAACGAGATGGCCGAGCGGCGACGGACCCAGGCCGAGCTGATGCGGGTCAATGCACGGCTCAATGCCGTGCTCGACGCCTCGACGCAAGTCTCGATCATCGCGACCGACCCGGACGGCCTGATCACTGTGTTCAATCCGGGCGCCAAGCGCATGCTGGGTTACTCGGCGGAGGAGATGGTCGGCAAGGCGACGCCCCTGCGGATTCATGATGCCCAAGAGTTGGAAATTCACGCGTCACTGCTCTCGGCCGAGTTCGGAACGCCGGTTAGCGGCATTGACGCGCTTGTCGAACGAGCACGACGAGGGGGGCACGACGTCAGCGAGTGGACCTATTTACGCAAGGACGGCTCTCGGCTGACCGTCCAGCTCGCTGTCACCGCGGTGGTTGACCCCGAGGGCCGGATCAACGGGTTTTTGGGAATCGCCACGGATCTGACCGATCGCCAGCGGGCCGAGCAGAAACTCCGCTCCAGCGAAGCGCGTTTTCGCCGCCTGGTCGATGCCAACATCCTGGGCGTCGTCTTTGGTGATATCAAAGGTAACATCACCGACGCCAACGACGCATTCCTGGAGATGGTCCAGTACACGCGCGAGGAAATGGTCGCCGGCAAGCTACCTTGGGATGCCCTGGTGCCTGCGTCCTCTTACCCGCTACTGGAGCACTGCCGCGAGGAGCTCAAACTCTGGGGACGATGCAACCCGCAGGAGCTGGTCTGCCAGCGGAAGGATGGCTCGAATATTCCGGTTCTCTTGGGAGTCGCGCTTCTGGATGAGCGGCAGCCCGCCGAGCCGGGCGCGCCGCTTGTGGCCTTCTGTCTGGACCTCTCGGAACGTAAGCGCCTGGAGGACCAGCTCCGCAACCAGGCCAGTGAGCTGGCCGAAGCCGACGTCCGGAAAAACGAGTTCCTGGCCATGTTGGGACACGAGCTGCGCAATCCTCTGGCCCCGATCCGCAACGCGGTCAAGATCATGAAACAGCGCGGCTCCGACGATCCGGCTCTCTGCTGGGCGCGCGAGGTGATCGACGGACAAATGCGACAGATGGCTCAACTGGTTGACGATCTGTTGGAGATTTCACGGGTTAACCGGGGCAAGGTACGGCTTCAGAAGGAAGTCGTGGCCGTCGACACCATCGTCCAGCTCGCGGTCGAGACCAGCCGTCCGATCATCGATGCCCACCGCCATCGGCTGTCGATTGCACTGCGGTCCGAAGCGATCCTCGTCGAGGCTGACGTCGTGCGCATGGCCCAGGTGCTCTCCAACTTGCTGAACAACGCGGCCAAGTACACCGACGACGGGGGAAATATTCAACTGGCTGCGTATGTCCAGGGAGAGGACGCCGTCTTCGAGGTTCGCGATGACGGTATCGGTATTCCCGCCGAGATGCTCTCGAAAGTTTTCGACCTCTTCACCCAGGCGGATCGCTCGCTGGATCGTTCCCAGGGGGGCCTGGGTTTGGGCTTGACTCTGGTGAAGAGATTAGTCGAAATGCATGGTGGCACTGTTGTTGCCACCAGTGAGGGTTTGAATAAGGGAAGTCGGTTCATTGTCCGGCTTCCGCTCTGGAGGAAAAGCGAAACGATTGGCGAAGTCGAGCCTCCGTCGCCGGAACTGTCTGAAGGCAATCCCGGTATCTCTTCACTGATAACCCACTCGCGGAAGGTCCTGGTGGTCGACGACAACGTGGCCTCGGCTGAGAGCATGGAACTGCTGCTCTCACTCGAGGGTCATGAGGTCCAAGTGGTCTTCGACGGTCCCTCCGCGATTCAGGCCGTCGAACAACACCATCACGACGTTGTGCTCATGGACATCGGCCTTCCGAAAATGAGCGGTTACGACGTGGCGCGAACGATCCGTCAGCAAGCTGACTTGGGTGATCCCCTGCTCGTGGCCGTCACCGGTTATGCCGAAGACGAGGCTCGCCGACGTTCTCGCGAAGCGGGATTTCACCACCATCTGGTCAAGCCCGTCAATCCCGACACCATTTTGAGACTGCTCCAATCGCTCGATCGGCCGGCAGGAGAACAGGTCTTCGACGACGCAACGTCCTTGCACGGCACCGAGGAGACGACTCCGCCCGTTTATCGATCGATCCACCGCTTGAATTCCCAGTGGTGATCGACAAGACTCACCCGAGCTGTCCGGTCGTCCTGGGCCACTCGCTCCTTGCTCAATCGTGCTCGATGTACCCCATCCGCCGGGCCATCTGCTGCATCACCTCGCGCTCGCTGATGCCCTGCCAGCAGTGTCCCTGACCTGGGCCATAGACGATCGAGCCCTCGTAAGCCGGCTCTGCTTTGGAGAGGAATTCGTCGAGCCGGTGCACGGCGTTATTGAGGAAGTAGTCATCGGCCTCGCCGACCCAGATGTGCAGCTTCCCCTGGAGCTTAGGGCCCAAGGTGTCCCAGTTTTGCTCGAGCGCGCGGCGCAGGTCGAAGGCCTTCCAGTGTTCTGCGACCGCACGGTCGATCGCTCCGGTCCTCGGATGCCAGAGCGGCACCGGTCGGCCGTCCGATGCGCGCGGGCCGAATGCGGCGTTCCACGCGCCCCACTGCCCGCCCGAGTTGGCCCAGGAATCACCCCGGCCCAGCACATTCTCGATCCCGCACTCATGCCGCATCGTGAAGCGGACCTCGCCGTTAGAGTCCCGGGCGGCCGGCCGCTCGAAGCCGTGCCGGTTGACGTAGGCATTCGAGTCTTCATAAATGTTGACGAGCTGAAATGAGCGAAAGTCGACGCTGTCGGGGCAGAACGACCAGGCCCCGTTCCAGAAGTCGGGATAGAAGACGTGGAGGGCAAGCGCCACCCAGCCCCCCGTCGAGCCGCCATCGAGCACGCGAGCGCTTCCTCGACCGATGCCTCGAAAAGTCCGCTCGATGTAAGGGATGAGCTCGCCAGTGACGGCGTCGCCGTAGGGACCGTGGCAGGCCGAGTTGACCTGGTAGGGATCCCCCAGTGGCCCGGCGCCGTCGAGCATGACAAAGATCATTCGTGGAGTCTCGTCGGCCATCCAGAGCCCGTAAAATGCAGAACCCGGGCTCATGCGTGCACCAACCTCCGTAAATCGCGCCCCATAGCCGCCGACGTGCACTCGCAGTGGATAATGACGGTCAGGCTCGCGCGCGAAGTCGCGAGGCAGGATGACCCCGGCACGGAGGAATATGGGCCGGCCGTGAAAGTCGCTTAAGAGCCGCGAGCCAATCTTGACGTAGCGGACCAGCTCGGTCTCCGGGGGCAGAAACTCATCGGGGATAGCCTCTGAGAATTCCAGCTTGATCGCGCTGCGAGAAGCCGGGTCGAGCCGCACCTTCCGCGCGGCACTGAAGAGATCCCCGGGTGCATTGGGAACGTTCAGATCGAAGTTTGTGTGCAAGAGTGCTTGCACGGTGTAGGTGCCGGGGCGAAGGTCGCCTAAGTGCTCGATCGGGAAGATGGCCGCGCGATCGTCGAGAACCGCCGGGTGATCCGGAGATAGATTGGCCACATCGCCTGCAAGGATCGGATCGGCGTCGGTTCCGGTCTTGCCAATCAAAAGTCTGGGCTGGTGGACATCGGAGCGTCCCAGCACGACAAGCAGCCGGCCCGAGGTTGTCTTTGCGGCCGCCAGCTCGGGAGCAATTGCGACCTCAAACCGCAGTGGGCACAGTCGGGGCGAGTCGGTAAGTGGCGAGCTTGAAGAGGGCACAAGAAGCAGCCATGCGAGATAGTGCACGGGGAGGCTCATGGCCATCAGAGAGTCCTCGGTCAGCGAAGCCGGGACCAGGCCGGCCGGCGAACCCTCGTATGGTATGTGCGCCCGGAGGCGGACGATAGAGTCCGCCCTTCGCTTTGCGAAGGCCTGCATGCGGGCCAACAGTCAGTGGTTCGGCCGACTCGATTTGCGAAGGCCCTCCACATTCAGGAGCTAGAAGCCAGACCCACTCCTACCGGATGACCTGGGTGCTTCGAGTTCCGGTTCGTCCTCGTCCGCGGTGCTCTTGGGCTGAGGCTTTCGCTCGCTCTTGGGCTTGGGGGCCGCGGGCTCGGGCATGGCCTCGGGCAAATCTTCGTCGTTGGAACGATCTGGCCTGGTAGCTGAGGGTGGTTTCGGGCGGCCTTTTACCGGTGGAATGGCGTCCAGATCGTTGTTGAGGCCGGGCTCGGCGCTGGGTCTGGTCTCACGCCCGGTCCCTTCGCCTGGACGTCTGGCGGAAGCAGGCGGAGCCTCCCGGCCCCGGGCTCCATCGATCTCGATGCCGTCGAGATCGTCATCGTAAGAGGATTCATCGTCCATGATGACGGGTTGATTTCTGAGCCGCTTGCCTTTGACGATGTGCTCGGGCCAGGCCGTTTTCTCGGCGAGCAATTGCTGAAGCGAGATCGTGGACTTGGGAACCGGCAGCGGGCTGTTCACCGCAAGGATCGCCCCCGGCGAGACAGGCCGGCCGTAATAGAGCGTGTTCGAACGCCAGTCGATCTGGAGCGTCCCTCCTTCCGCCGAGACGCCCGCGAAGATTCCGTGGGTGTTGGAGTAAGAAAGGATCTCCGCTTTCAGGGCCGCGTCCGTGCTTGCCTCGAACCGCTTGCCGATCGGCCCGGCCGCGGCGGCGACGTCGACGCCGATTGTGAGCTTATCCTTCCCCTTGAGGAATCGATCCAACCCTTTGGGGCTCTGGAAGACGAGGACAAGATCGGTGGACTGGGCACCGGCCTGCGCTCCGAAACTTCCACCCAGCAGTTGAATGAAGACCGGATTGCTCCAGGTCCCATCAGGCTGACGCACGACCAGCACGCCACGGCCGAAACGAGCACCGAAGATGAAGCTCACCTTGAACATGTCGGGGATGATGGCTATGCCTTCGGCCTTACGCAGCACCAGCCGCGGCATTCCCGTTTTCGGATTACGGGTAATCTCGCTTAAGACCTCGAGCGACTCCGCGACCGTGGATTCAGGATTCTTCTGGGCGTGGGCCGCTAGCGGGGTCAAGGTGACCAGTAGAGTCGCCAAGGCGACCTTCAGTCCCCCCGTGGACGTCTTCACGATGACCTGACTCCTTTCGGACCTCGATCCCCGGCCGGGCCCGTCGCACGGGAATTGCCGTGCGCTGCGTGCTCGGCCGCGGCCGCTCCCGCCGTGCCGGAATACAAGATTCCCGGCTTGCAGCCCGAGGGCCAGGGCGCGACGGAACTTGACACCGGGCTTGTACCGGTTTCCCAGGAATCGGTCAACGCGGGCTCACAAGGGTGCTCAAGTAAGCAGCCCGGATCACAACTTGAAGCCGGGAATTCCGAAGAGATCACCGCTTGATTTGTGCACATGGCGGGCATGGGTCGCCCAGCGGCTCGCCGCGGCGCTACTGGCCTGACTCTGCTGGGATAGCCCGGTGATATAGTGCTCGAGGCTTGTCCATCCCTGGTGGAGATGAGTGCCAAGCCTGCGTAGCTCCACAGCGGCCGACGAGGTCAAACTCGACGTGGTCGTGCTCAGGACCAGCCGGACTTCCATCGACTCCAGCCGGGGAACGGCCTGATGACGCCTGCGCATGGACGGAACTCCTTTTCCGTGTTCCACTACAGACCGGGCGAGAGCTCACATCACGAGCCGTGGCGCGGCCCCGAAAAAGCGACAATGCTGTCGGTCTATCGGTTCCCGGAGGGAGGAACTTTACTCAGACTAACAACCTTTCTTGGCAAAGACCGGTGTCTGCATTGTCCTCGGCGCTAGCGGGTGGCACGTGGTGCAGAGAGATCAAGGCGGTCGGCGATTTGGCTTGTTTCGTAAGGAGCGTCTGGAGGGTTCAGGGCATAGTGGACCTGGGTACGGCCACTGGGACGGGTGACCCTTGGTGGAGGCTTTTCGCCCAGGGCCAGGGCCTTCCTCTCGAGTGTGTATTCATTGTAATGAACGGTGAGAATGCGCTTCATCTCGGTGATGGCGGCCTCGGTCTCCTGGGCCGAGTGATCGCTCGAGATGACCAGCTCGGAAAGCGCTCCTTCGACGTGTGCGCTCAGGTAAGGAACGACGCCGTCACCGCCGGCGGGGAGCGGCTCGTTGCCGTTGTAGCCGATGATCGAGTGATAGGGAACGGACCGGCTCAGCGGAAGCTGGTTGACGGCCTGGAGCACCGGGTTAGCTAGCCCGAGCTGGGCCACGCTGGTCGCGTACCGCGTCCCTCGAAATGCTTCCGAGACGTTGGGCTGGCCGTTGGACTCAGCGAGCGTCTTGCGGATCGTGAGGATATCGTCGGGAACGCTAATCAAGCGTGAGGCCAGTTGCCCCACGAGATTGTCACCCAGGGGGCTGCCGTGATGGGGCGTGGAGATGAAGACCACTCGGCTGACCTCCGGAACCGGCTCAAAGAAGAGCGCCTGCAAGAGTAGGTCTTTGAGCTCCGGCTCCATCTCGACCTGCTCGGGCGGGACCTTGGAGGCCGTGTTCCAGAGGGTCTGCCCGCTGCTTGCCATCGCCAGCTGCGAGAGCAGTCCGCCCATGCTGTGGCCGATGAGCACCATCCGATCGTAGGCCGGATCAGCGGCCTCAGGATCGAGTCCTGCGCGGACATCGCTGAGCGCCTTGCGGAACCGGGCGGCGGAGGCGAGGATCGGATTGCCCGTGGAGTAAAAGAACATCCAGAACTGGTAGCGCTTCCTGAGCTCGGGATCGCCACGCAGATCGTTGATGGCGTTGGTCCATGCCTCGGGACTGGACATCAGTCCGTGCACGAAGACCACGGGAATTTTCCCGGGGTCGTACGGATCGATCAGGTAGATTCCGGTCCTGCCGTCGTACTGCGAGGGATATAGAACTGCCAGCGCGCCCAGCAGGTTCAAGTTGGCGACGTGAAACTGGCGCGCCAGCGGAACGGTCATGTCATAAGCAAGCGGCAGGCGTGGACCAACAGGTGCATTTTGCCACGTCATATCGACCTGGCGAACCGGGTCGTGAAACTCCAGGATTGCGAGCGGTTCGCCGGGTCCGGAACCCGGCCGGAGAACGGCTGCGGCTGACCTGTACAGCGACCGGGGAAAGTGGGCCTCGCACGGCGCCGTCAGGTGACCGCTGATCTCCGGGGTCGCCTCGCCCCAGGAGCCTTGCCGGGACAGATGCGCGACCACGGGCGCACCCAATCCCCCCTGACCATGCCGGTACCGGAACCCCTTGACCTCGAATCGGCGGGTTGGCAGGACCTCATCGCACCGCGCGGCATCATACAGGCTGAGCCTTCCCCGAACGCCGATCCCCGCGCGATACAAGACATCGGTCCAGCTTGCTCCGCTGGCGCTGGCCTCTCGATGCGCGGTTTCCAGCAAGTATTCGATGGCTCGCCGGTAGACCGACTGAGCGCCCCGCGCAGATTCGATGTCCAGCCGCGTCGAGACCCCTTCGCTGAGAACTCGTGGCAGTGCACTTAAGGCGGCATCTCGATAATACGTGACCGCCCATTCGGGGTGCTTTTGATCGAGCGCCGCGCCCGCCTGGAGCAGGGCCAGCGCCTCTGAGGGAGGGGGTGTGGTTGCCGTCCGTAGTTGGAGGGAAGTCCGGTCCAGCACCGGCCGATCGTGGATCACGATCGAAGCGCAACCGCTGAGCACGACCGGCAGGGTGATCAGGAAGAGCCCGGCCAGGCGAGCGCGCGAGCGCGGCGCGGGATGCTCGAGCGTTCCGCCTTCGCGGCAATCGAAGCGACGCATCTCCCCTCCCTGGGTGACTTACAGCTTCGCGCGACAGCCTCCCCGCTCCCCTAGCTTTGCGCAGGGTCATTGAAGGCGAACTATACCGGGATTCGCGAGCTTGTCACGATCAACCTGGGGAATCTGGCGGACGGGGAGAGTTCGATTCCAGATGGCAAATCGCGAATCCGGGGGGGTATCAGGATTCCGCGAGATTCCCCTTTGCCCGGCGCAATTCCTCTTCGAGTGCACGAAGCCGATTCTCCATCGCCTCGCGGGCATGAGCTTCCTGGGCGGCTTTGGCCTCGGCCGAGGCCGCCCTGGCCTGAGCCTCCTGGATTTTGGCCTGCGCTTCAATGGCCGCGGCATGGGCGAGTTCGGCTCTGGCCTGTGCTTCTTGGATCTTGGCCTGTGCTTCGATGGCCGCGGATTGGGCGAGTTCGGCTCTGGTCTGAGCCTCCTGGATATTGGCCTTGGCTTCGATGGCCGCGGATTGGGCGAGTTCGGCTCTGGCCTGTGCTTCTTGGATCTTGGCATGGGCTTGGACCTGTCCACGGACAAGGTCTTCGTACTCGCCGATTTCCTGGCCCGTCGCATCGAAGCAGGCGACTTTCTCGCCATAATAGGTTTCGGCCGTACCGAGCCACACGCGCACCGGCGGCAGCCAGAGCCAACCGCGCTCATCGGCGACCATGGACTGGTAACCGCCGGGTTCCCAGCGCTATCCCCGGAGTGTGATCTTCCGTCGCCCCTTGACCTCATTTGAATCGACGATGACGTAAAACTGGACACCGGCGCGGAAGTAAAAGTCTTTCTTGATGCCGTAATCGTTGGGACGTGTATCGATCGAGGTCACCTCAACCGCAAGTGCTGCGTGCGCTCCCTCGGCGGCCAGGTCCAGCGTTGCCCAGTCGCAATGCCGTTTCAGACCCTGAATCACCACAACGTCGGGGCCAAGCGGCCGCACGCCGGGCAGGTTGAAGTCGACGCGGCGATCGGCCAATACGACCGCCGAAGGATCGCCGGCAAGCTGGACATCAAAGACCAGGCTGAGAAAAACCCAGTCGCGCCTGTGACTCTCCAGTTGCACGGTGAAATCCCCCTCCTGGGGAAAGAGCAGATCCTCCAAGGTAAGCAGCACCTGGTCGTAGTCGACGGTCCCATCGGGCTTAACGGTCTTCACATAGCGCCAGCCGTAGCGGAAAGGGTCCTCGCCCGGGCCCGGCTCGGGACCGACAGGCGGCACAGGCGGAGCTTGATGGATTGTGCTCATGAGACCTCCTGGGACCCTGGCTGTCTCGAAATCGACTGGCGATGACTGCGCTCATCGAGAATTCAGTGTACCTGATCACGCGAATCGTGTCCTGAGCGACGCGAGAGGGCTGGCGACCCAACGAGACAGAGACACGGAAGATTCGTTCGATCGTTCGCGGGATGCTCCCTCCGGTTCGATCGTTCGCGGGGTGCTCCCTCCGGTTCGATCGTTCGCGGGGTGCCCCCAAGTTGCCTTATGAAGTGCATGTGTTTCTCACCCGGCCGGTTTCCCGGAATCGGATCGTGTCCTTCGAGTGCCGTCGGTATACTGGTCGGGAAGCCCTCGGCCTGGCACCGCCCCGACTCGATGACTTGCCACCGGAGACTCGAAACGGGGTTTGCCCATTTTTCCATGTGAAATCGACTGAGTCTCTGGTGAAATCGATCCGATCGAACGGCAAGAGGACCAGGGAACGGACCTGGCACGATGCCGAGCAGCCGCCAGGCGAAGGGGCTGCCGGTTCGGGCGATCTTCTTTGATTCCTTGGTGCCAGCAGCGGCCAGGGTTCGCTCCCTTGTGCGCTTGGGCGAATTGCTCTGGCGGCTAAGCGGCTGCGGACGGACTGCGGCGCTCGAAGACCTGGCCGTCACAACCCGGCAAGCGGTATACCATGACAGATGTTCTCATACTGGGTACAGACACGGATGCCGGGAAGACAGCGCTTTCGGTTTTATGGCTGGCCGAGCTCTCCAACGACTATGAGTACTGGAAACCGCTGGAAACCGGAAATTCGGATTCGCAGCGGGTGCGCCAGTGCGTGCCTGGTGCTTATGTCCACTCGTCCATTGGCCAGTTCGAGCACGCAGTCGCCCCCCTCCTGGCAGCGCGATTGGAAGGCCGCGTCATTCCTCTCGCACGCGACCTGGCCGCAGCCAAACCATGCCCCAGTGTGCCAGGCCGTCACTTGCTCATCGAGACGTTCGGGAGCCCCCTTTCGCCGCTGAACGAGGCGGAGCTGCAAGTCGTACTCATCCGGGCACTGGCTGTGCCGGCCGTTCTGGTGTCTTCCTCGGCCGTCGGTGCGATCGGGCGGACGTTGCAAAGCCTAAGCGCACTGCAGCGGCATGGCGTTCGACCCGCGGCCGTTGTCCTCATGGGTCGGCAAGACGCATTTGCCGTCGAGCAGCTTGGTCGGCACTGGCCCCAGGGCTCGATCTTCTTCCTGGAGCTGCCCGCGACCTGGGACGCTGCAAGCGTGTCCCGGGCGGCACGGGAACAGACT
>JBKQMU010000313.1:0-20311 GCA_052146555.1 Isosphaeraceae bacterium | reverse complement strand
CGGCGTGCGCGTGCTCACTCACGAGCTTCCAGAACCGATCCTGGTTGCGGCGATGCATGCCGCCAAAATGGAATCCATTCTGACGAAGATTACCAAGTCACAGAATTGTGTCCATACCTATGCCCCCCGGGAGAAGGTGCCGCGCAGCGGCGGATGAGGGGTGGGAGGCACGCGGCGTGATGAAGCCCCCTCATCCGGCCTTCGGCCACCTTCTCCCCTGGGAAAAGGTAGAACCGGAACCGTCTCGCGCGCCGATGGAAGCAATGCACGAGCAAAGCGCTCTAGAGCCATCCCGTCGCCCGGGCTGGCAGGCGGCCGGGCTGGCCAGTAGAATCAGCCCGTGCCGGTCACAGGACCCGTCAGGGCCGGAGGAAGAGGGCGTGTCGTTCCAGGATGACCTGCTGCGCTACGGGCCAGAAGCCCAAGGCCGCGCTTCGTGCGACGAGGCGAGGGCGTACTGTGCCCACTTGACCGCGACTCACTACGAAAATTTCAGCGTGGTGACCTGGCTCACACCGCGCGAGCACCGACCGGCTTTCCAGAGCATCTATGCGTTTTGCCGATGGTCCGACGACCTAGGCGACGAGGTCGGCGACCCAACCCGCGCGCTGCAGCTTCTGGACTGGTGGCGCGGCGAGCTGCGGGCCATGTACGACGGCCAAGCGCGTCATCCCGTCATGGTGGCCCTGAGCGAGACGGTCGAGCGGTACAAAATCCCGATCGAGCCGTTCGAGGCCTTGATCGACGCGTTCGTGCAGGATCAGTCCATTACGGAGTACCAGACGCACGAGCAGTTGCTCGACTACTGCACGCGCTCGGCCAATCCCGTGGGACACCTGGTCTTGCACGTGGCCGAGGCGTTCACCCAGGAGAACGCCCGGCTGGCCGATATGACCTGCACCGCGTTACAGCTTGCCAACTTCTGGCAAGATGTCGCGCGCGACCTGGCGATCGGCCGGATCTACCTCCCGCGTCAGGATCGCGACCATTTCGGTTACGGCGATGCTGACCTGAAGGCCCTGCGCTTCACCCCGGCCTTTGCCGCTCTTCTGCGTTACAAGGTCGGGCAAGCCCGGGCCCTCCTGGAAGAAGGAAGGGCCTTGGTACCGCGCATCGCCGGGGCGCTCGCCGTGGACGTCGATCTCTTTTCGCGCGGCGGCCTGGCGATTCTGGACCGAATCGAAGAGTGCGGCTACGACGTCCTGACTGCCCGGCCCGCTCTGAGCAAGTGGACCAAGGTCGCGCTCTTAGGGCGTGCGCTCGTGGGCTTGGGCCTGGCCCGGCTGGGTCATCGCCGCAATCCCCGCCAAACGGCGCGCGCTGTGATGGAGCCCCCTCATCCGGCCTTCGGCCACATTCTCCCCCAGGGAGAAGGTGATAACAAACCTTCTCCCCCAGGGAGAAGGTGCCGCGCAGCGGCGGATGAGGGCCTCCAGGCCGACGCGGAGATTGAGCCCCCCTCATCCGGCCTTGGGCCACATTCTCCCCGAGGGAGAAGGAATGTTGCCACGGCGGATGAGGGGCAGGTGCAGGCGCTGGCCCAGGCAGCAACCGCAAAGTCGAGAGAGCGGGAGGGCCCCCCGTGAGGACCAACCCCACGCTGGCGGCCAGTTATCAGTTTTGCGCCCAGATCGCGCGGCGGGAAGCTCGCAATTTTTATCTCGCTTTCCGTCTTCTGCCGGGCGAGCCAAAACGGTCGATGTGCGCGCTCTACGCGTTCCTGCGTCACACCGACGACCTGGCCGACGGCGCACTTGCCCCCGACGAGAAAACAGGAGCACTGAGCCGCTGGCGCGACGAACTCGAGCGCGCCTTGGCAGGGCATGAGGACGTTTGGGCCGGGCTGCCAGCCCTGGCCGATACCGCCGCGAGCGCGCGAATCGCGCCGGGATTGTTGCACCAGGTCATCGATGGCGTTTCGATGGACGTGCAGCCGCGCTTGTATGCCAGCTTCGACGAGCTTGCCGACTATTGCTACCATGTCGCCTCGGTCGTGGGGCTCTGCTGCATCCGCATCTGGGGCTACCGCTCTTTCGGAGGTCGCGCCGAATGCCTGGCCGAAGCCTGCGGACTGGCGCTGCAGCTTACCAACATTCTTCGCGACGTCCGCGAAGATGCCCGCAGCGGCCGAATCTATCTGCCCCAGGATGAGATGAATCGCTTCGGCGTCGGTCCGGACGAGCTTGACGCCGACCGTCCCAGCCGTCCGCTGCGCGATCTGCTGGCCTTCGAAGCCCAGCGCGCCTACGAGTACTATGACGTGGCCAGGGAACTCGTGCCGCTGGTCGACCCGGTTGGCCGGCCGGTTCTCATGACGATCATGGGAATCTACCGGGCGCTCCTCGATGAGATCGTCCGCCGCGATTACAACGTGCTGACGGCTCGCGTAACAATCCCTGCATGGAAAAAGGCCGCCATCGCCGTGAAGGCCCTGCCCCTCCGGTTCGGCAAACACACGACCATCCTGACACCAACTGCCGTTCCGTGAATCGCCAGTCGGTCCACGATTCGATGAAGCTCGCGCACAAGCCCGCACCTCCTCATGTCGTCATCGTCGGGGGTGGGCTGGCTGGCCTGGCGGCCGCGGCCGGCCTGGCCGAGCACGGCCTGCGGATCACGCTCCTCGAAAGCCGTCCCCGGCTGGGCGGACGAGCAAGCTCGTTCACCGATCCGGTCACGGGCGAGCAAGTCGATAACTGCCAACATGTCAGCATGGCTTGCTGCACCAATCTGGCGGACTTCTGCCAGCGGGTCGGCATTGCCAACCTGTTTCGCCGCGAGCCGGCGGTGGTGTTCTTAAGCCCGGCCGGCAGGGTCTCGCGGCTGCGTGCCGGATTCGCCCCAGCCCCATTCCATCTGGCCGAGAGCTTCCTGCTGTTGAACTTCCTGAACTGGAAAGACAAGCTTCGAATCGGCTATGGGCTCGCCTGTCTGGCGCGGCTGCGGGACGAGCGCCCGGGCGAGCCGATGGCCGACTGGCTGCGGAGGCATCGCCAGAGTCGCAGGACGATTGACCTTTTCTGGTCCACCGTGCTGGTCTCAGCCCTCAACGAGCGGATTGACCGAATGGACGTCGGCCACGCCCGTAAGGTCTTCGTCGACGGCTTTCTGAGCACCCGCACCGGGTTTCAGATGGAGCTTCCCTTGGTTCCACTGGGCGAGCTTTACGGCGGCAGGCTCGAGAGCTGGCTGCGAAAGAGCGGCGTGGACGTCCAGCTCACAAGTGGCATCCGCATGGTCGATCTGGACGATGACGCCTCGATGCGAGGGGTGGTGCTCCGGACGGGCCAGCGCATCGTCGCGGATTTCGTGATACTCGCCGTCTCGTTTGATCGTGCACCCAGCCTTCTGCCCGAGGCCGCGAGGAGCCGGCTGCCAGCACTCGAGGGCGCCCTGCGGCTCGAGTCGTCTCCGATCACCGGAATTCATCTCTGGTTTGACCGCCCGGTCTGCCCGCTGGACCACGTGGCGACGCCCGGTCGGCTCGTCCAGTGGGTGTTCAATCACACGGCCATCCAGGGACGACAGGCAACAGGCGCCATGTCACAGGAGGGCGCCACGACGCAGGCAGGCGACGTGTCAGAGGCAGGCGCCACGACACAGGCGGGCGCCATAACACAGGCGGGCGCCACGACACAGGCGGGCGCCATAACACAGGCGGGCGCCAGCTCACAGACCGGCGACATGCCGCCGCCAGGTCGTGCAGCAGATGCAGCCGCGGAGGGAGGTCAGTATCTCCAGGTCGTCATCAGTGCGTCGTATGATCTCCTTTCTCTGGACAAGTTAGCCATCCGCGACGCTGTACTTGCGGACCTTGCCGCGATCTGGCCGGAGGCGGCCCGAGCCCGACTGCTGCGGTTCTGGGTAGTCACCGAACATGGGGCCACATTTGCCGTCCGCCCGGGCGTCGACCGGCTGCGGCCGCCTCAACGAACCGCCATCGAAGGGCTGTTTCTTGCCGGCGATTGGACCGACACCGGCTGGCCAGCCACGATGGAAGGGGCGGTGCGCAGTGGTTATCTCGCCGCTGAAAGCGTTCTAGAAGATCTTGGTCGCCCTGCACGGCTGGTCTGTCCTGAGCTTGCCCCGGGAAGACTGGCACGATGGCTCCTCTCTCTCCCTTCGCCATTCCCGCTTCCAGCCGCCGACCGGACTTTGGGGGCTTCCTTGGACTGGAGCGAACCGCCGCTTCGCACCTCCCTTTCCAGTTCCCAGTGGGATGCCTGAATGCTCTTCCTCTCACTTCGCCGCAGGACCGTGACGCTCCTGACTTTCTCGAAAAATCTTCTCATTCAAGTCCTTCGCGCGGAAGTACCGATGTTTCCCTAAGAAGCGTTAGGGAAGATCGAGGACTCACAGATCGTCAGGATGCACGATGCCTGTGCCTACAGATGGCTTATCGGGTTCCTTTCAGGTCCGCGCCCGCCCCAGGTGGCTGAAGGCGATGGGACCCGAGTCTCCGCCTGAGAGACTGGAGATCGGCGACGTCTCGCACCGGCTGAAAGAAGTCTTCAAGCACGACTCCTGGGCAGCCACCGCGCTGTACGAAAGTTTCGATGGAGTCTTGCGGGTCGTTAAGCTGCATCGGCAAGAAGGTTTTTTCGGCATTCCCCTCACCTGGCTGGGACGGTGGACCGCAGGCAACGAGCGAAGGCTGCTGGAGCATCTGGCCGGCTTACGAGGGATCCCGACTCTGGCCGGATCGGTGCGTGCCGGAGGCCCAGTTCTCCGCAATGCCGTGGCTCGCGAGTTCATCGCCGGTCATCCCCTGGGAAATCACGAAGCCGTCTCGGATCGCTTCTTTGGAGAGCTGAAACTTCTTCTTCAGAAAATGCATGATCGACGGACCGTGTATGTCGACCTGCACAAGCGGGAGAACATCATCGTCGACCAGTCCGGCGAGCCCTGCCTGATCGATTTTCAGATCAGCTTGACCTGGCCCAGAAGGCTTCCCCAAGGGCCGATCTTCCGACTCATGAAGCGGAGCGACGAATACCACCTGATGAAGCACTGGGCACGCTGTCGGCCCGATCAGTGCGGCATGGACACGATCGAGTTCCAGAAGCACATTCCCTGGTGGATCAAGGCTCACCGCACGGTTGCGCGACCCTTTCGCGAGCTCCGCCGCCGCTTGCTGGTCCGCCTTGGCGTGCGCTCGGGCAAAGGGCGGGTGGAAACGGAAGTCTTCGCAGAACACGCCCTTCGTGATATAAACCGGCCCGGGGACCGGGCCGCCTGACCGGATCGGGTCGCAAGCGTCCTCACGCCTCGAGTACTCGCCGCGAACCGGAAGGGACGCCCAGTCATGCAGGGACAGCGCACAGGAGGACGGCTGCGGATTCTCTGGCCCTGGCTGGTGCTGGCTCTGGCCATGGTTCCGGCGATCTGGTACGTACTCGACTACGAATCCGACATCGACCCCGAGTTTCCCCGCGTCGTCCGCCCGACCTTTAACACGTATCCACCGCCGGCGTATCGCTTTGCCGAACCCGGCGACACGATCGACCACATCGCCGTATACGTCGCCTCGGCGGGCCTGGTGATCTCGGCCTGGGGCCTCTTCCGCGGTATCAAGAAACGCCTTTGGATGGCGGCGCTGGCGCTCTCTCTGGCCGGCTTCTGGCATGCCGCGACGCCCGGACCGCTCTTGGACGGCTGGCACGGGCTGGGCTGGCGGGTCATTCTGGACACGTCCGCCCCGTGGATGCTGCGCCTGGGAATCGCCACGCTGGCAGTCGGACTTGCACTCCTGACCTTCCGCGGACTGGCCGGATGTTCGATCGCCAACTGCTGGCGCGACGCCCGAGTTACCGGCATCGCTGGTCTTTTGGCCACCGCCGCCTTGCTCGTGGTGCTCCGCCAGGTCGGATGGGTGGACCGAGAGCCCCTGGGCTTCTGGCCGCGCTGGATCTTCGTCTGGGGGCTGCTGGCCTGGGCGCTCGCCTTATTGCGTGTTGCGCCCAAGGGCCTTCCAAATTGGCGGCGGAGCGCGATCATCGCCGGTCTCTTTCTGGCCTGGCTTGCTCTCGATTTCACCGGCCGGGGCATCTTCTGGTATCAGCGTCCGCTCCATCGCCTGCGCGCCGTCGTTCCCGGTCGGTTGTACATCAGCGCCATGCCGACCTACGACGGGCTCGCGCTGGCCCAGACGCGACATCACTTCCGGACCGTGATTAACCTCTTCCCCGAGTACACTCCGGAGCGCAGTCACCTTTTACCCGACGAGCTTCGGTTCGTGCGCGACCATGGCCTCTGCTACGTTGGCAACGAGCAGGACGACGACCCTTCCGGAGGCCAGTTCATCGCCCGCACGCTGGCCGTCGCGCAAGATCCTGCCGCATGGCCGGTGTTGGTTCACTGCCACGCCAGCATGGATCGATCACCCGCCTGGATGGGCCTATACCGATACGTCGTCCAAGGCTGGCCTCTTGTCGATGCTCTTCGCGAGATTGAGCATCATCGCGGGCTGCGTCCTAAGGCCTCGGTGACTCTCCTCTACAATCGCGTCCTGCCGCTGCTTGCCCCCGAGCGAGCGGCCCAGGATCCCACGCTCGCTCTGCTCCGGCGATGCGCCCAAGGAACCGACGACCCGGCTCTTGGGCTCATGTCCCCGCCCGACGGCGACGCTGGAGCGAAAAAAGAAGCCCGGAACGGTACGCCTGCCCAGCGACGCTAAGGCGAAAGCTCAATCCCACTCATGGCTTGAGCTCCGGGAAGCGTCGAGCTACCTCGGACAGACCCGTCATTATTTCGCTTGACCCCGCTCGTCGATCCGGCGCTTCAGTGCTTGCATCTCTTGGCGAAGCTGCTCCATCTCAGCCTCGAGACGCAATCGCTCTGTTTTCTCTGCTTCGGCACGTTGACGCTCGGCTTCGGCATGCTGACGCTCGGCCCAGGCGAGCTCGCGCGGGGTCATCAGCCAGCGACCCGCTACCGGGTCGAAAAGCCGCAGATCGACCCCGAAACGTTCCAGATGCAGCCCGAGCACTGCGCTGGGAAGGCGGCCCTCGATCGGCTCGATGGGAAAAAATTCGCCTTCCACCAACCGATAACCTTGGAACGGAGGTTTCAGGTAGTCCTCGGTGGGATCGAACAGGAAGTACTCCGCGACTTTCAGCACATCGCGATAGAGCACGGCTTTCTTCTTCAGATCCTCTCGCCGGGTCGATTTCGAGGTGACCTCGATCACGACCTCAGGAGCCTTGCCCTCGAGCCAGATCAGGTAATGATCGCGCATGGGCAGTTTGGGAACGCCGCGCACCACGAAGACGTCCGGAGAGATGTGCTTGCGCCTGTCGCCGCGCTCGTAGAAGACCAGAAGGTCGCCCCCGACATGCACGTCGGGCTTGGAGGCGAAATATTCGTCGAGGGTCGTGATCAGGTCCTGCATCTTGTTGCGATGCAGCTCGGTTTCGCCCATGGGCCGTCCGTCCCTTGTGGGGTAATTGACGTCCAGATCCGGATCGGCCATCGCTCGAGGAGCACTCGCCATGATGATCTCCCCTTCCCAGCTTTTCCTGTCCCGTCCTCTTGGCATGTTCCCTAACCGGCCTGCCACGAATCACCGTCCGATTATACCCCGAAACGCCTCGTTCCTTGAGCGTAGTGCCGCTGCGCGAGTTGACCCGGCCAGCGACGGGGACGAGAATTGGTAGGTCGGCGAAGGCCCTCGAATTGGATGAAAACACGATGGCTACAGACGATCTGGAAAAGCGCGTGGCGGCTCTGGAGGCCGAGGTGGCGAAGCTCAAGGCGACGTCACACAACACCGCCGAAAGACCACATCAGTGGTGGAACGAGATTGCGGAATCATTTGCCGACGATCCGGTCTACGAAGAGGCTATGAGACTGGGACGCGAGTGGCGGGAGTCTTTTCGGCCAAAACCACCTGCGAAGAAGAAGAGCGATGGTCGTTCTTGATATGGACTCTATGACCTTCTTTCTGAAATGGAGCGCGGGCTCGAACACGGCTCGACGATCGCCAGGAAGCGCTGATCACCCATCGTCATCCCGAGCTTCCCCCAGCTCTGCGTCAGCATCCCTTCCCTCCAGCTTCGCCTTGAGCCGTGCGGCGGCACGGCGCGGACGGTCCGCCTTGACCACCGCCGCGCTCACGGCGATGCGGGTGGCGCCGGCGTCCAGGACACGCGGTAGGTTTTCTTCGGTGATACCGCCAATGGCAAAGAAAGGGATATTCGTACTCTGTGAGGCGGCCTGCACGAACGCCAGGCCGGCCAGCTCGGGCTCGGAGAACTCCTTGGTGGTGCTGGGGAAGACCGGGCCGACGCCCAGGTAGCTGGCTCCGCTTACGATCGCCGCGTCCAACTGGGCGCGGTTATGGGTCGAGACGCCGATGACGAGGTTGGGGCCGACGATTCGCCGCGCATCCCGGACCGTGATATCCTGCTGACCCAGATGAACGCCATCCGCGCCTGCCAGACGAGCCAGGTCGGGCCGGTCATTGAGGATGAACCGGGCGTTGGCCTGGGCGGTCAAGATCCGCATCTCCCGAGCGCGCAAGAGCAACTCGCGGTCAGGGACTGCCTTCTCGCGAAGCTGGATGACGTCAGCGCCGCCGGATAATGCCTCGCCGACGATCCAGGTCAGGTCGCCCAAGGTCGGCAATCCGCCGACGAGCACCATCAGCCGCGCATCCCCAAGCGAGCGATAGGCGTGCATCGCGGTGAGGGTCAGCTTCTCGAGTGTGTAAACGTCGTAACGTAGCACCTCGAACCGGCCGGCGAGCCAGACATCGACGAGCTTACCGTACTCTTCGAGCGTGCGCAGGGCCTCGCCGGTGCGCTTGAAGTTGGCCCTCAAAACGGCCCGAGGGTTCTCGCGCACCTGCTCCGAATGGGTCATGATGTGAGTGCCCACGTCCTCGCGAGTCTCGCGTGAGCCGATCAGCAGGTCGGAGTCAAAACCTTTCAAAGCCCCGGCCAGGCGATGGCGAACTTCTTTGAGCCGGCGCGACAGCCCCGGATCATCGAGCACAAAGCGGACGTAATCCTCGACGACGCGCAGACCCTCGGAAGCTCGGTTAGCGGAGGCGTCGAGAATACGCCCGATGTCCACGTCGCCGACCGGGTCAGACAGATCGAGCGGAGCCATCTCGCCCACCGGCACGATCGGCGCCTGGTGAGCTTCGAGCTCCTTGGACAGATGGTTCCGCAGTTCGTCCAGCTCGAATCCGGCGGCCTGCAAGGCCCCTGCGGCCGGCGAGGTGCCGGCCATCAGCCCCGCGAGCAGGTGCTCGGTCCCCACGGGACCGGCCCGACTCGCTCCCCTGGCCTGCGTCTTGGCTTCGAGCATCACTTCACGGAGGGCGGCGGAGTGGGAAAGCGGCACGGCCGGATCATCCCCGCGGGTGCCGGTGTGCAGCTCGGCTTGGGCCGCGGGACCCTGCTGCGCTTCCCGGTAAGCCAGGCCGATGGCATCCCGAGCGCTGCGCGCGTCGATTCCGAACCGGGACAGGAGATCTGCGGCCCGGCTCTCGCTCTCGTCAAGGAGCGCCGCAAGAAGGTCAATCGGCTCGACCGCGCCTGCCCCGCGCACACGGGCACGCTCCCCGGCGCGATCGAGCGCTCGCTGGGCTCCTGGCGTCAAGGCATCAGACATGATGTCACCGGGCATGATGAATATCACCGGGCATGATGACGCGGTCACCGGGCCGGCTCGATCACGCAGGAGGTCCCCGAGACCGGCCCGAGCGAGATCGTCGAGAGCCCATTCATCCCTATTGTAATGTCGCATGCGATCTTCGGCTCGGTCTCTTGAATTTCTCGTCCTGCGTCAGCATCATGGCTATAGGATTGCTGAATCATGGGTATAGGATTGCTGAAGAATCCCCCTCCTGACGGTATCAGGCCTGGTTGTCCGTCACGACGGATGTCCTGGCCGGCCAGATTGAGCGATCTCCCTACCCCGTTCTTTCGCCTCAGAGGAACCCACCGTGTTTGGACGCCTACCCGCCACCTGCTTTCTGGCCGCATTGGCCACGCTTTTGATCTCGCGTCCTTGGGCTGTCGTTTCGGCCCAGACCTCTTCCAGCACGCCGGCGTCGGTTCTCGACTTCACGCTGAAAGACATTGATGGCAAGGACGTTCCACTTGCAACGTTCCAAGGCAAGGTGTTGCTCCTGGTCAATACAGCCAGCCAGTGCGGCAACACGCCGCAGTACAAAGGGCTCCAAGAGACCTACCAGAAATATAAGGATCAGGGGTTCGTGGTCCTGGCATTTCCGGCCAACGAATTTGGCGCCCAGGAGCCAGGTACCGACGAGCAGATCAAGCAGTTTTGCGCGGCGAATTACAAGGTCGGCTTCCCGCTTTTCTCCAAAATCGTGGTTGATGGAAAGGACATTCATCCGCTCTATAAGTACCTGACGAGCGAAGACACCAATCCCCGGTTCGCGGGGCCGATATCCTGGAATTTCGCCAAGTTCCTGGTCAACCGCAAGGGTGAGGTCATCGCCCGCTTCGACCCGGGAGTCGTTCCCGAATCACCCGACGTGATCGGCGCCATTGAAAGGGCCCTCGCCGAGAAGTAAAACCACCGCCGGGAAGTGGAGCCGTCGCCGACAAGTAAGGCCATCGCGCCCCATTTTCCTCCGGTCGCGTTGTCCCTCCGGACCGCGTGGAGATCATGGTCATGGCAAGTGCATCGCAGCCACTCTTGACCGCCCAAGAGTTTGAGCGCAGGACTGACCCGGGCTACCCTGAGGAACTCGTGCGCGGAAGGATCGTGACGATGCCGCCGCCGGGCCGCCGCCATGGGCAGGTTTGTGCCCAGGTCGTTTACTTGCTCCGCCGGTTCCTCGAGGAGCACGAGCTTGGTCATGTGCTTTCGAACGACTCAGGCGTGATCACCGAGCGCGGGCCGGACACGGTCCGGGGACCAGACATCGCCTTCTACAGTTACGACAGAATCCCCAAGGGGCCCCTTCCCCCAAGCTATGGGCCGGAGATACCCGAGCTGGTCTTCGAGGTCCGTTCGCCCGGGGATCGCTGGCGCGAGATCACCATCAAGGCTGGCGAGTATTTGAGCGCCGGGGTCTCGTTCGTCGTCATCCTCGACCCGGATGCGCAGACGGCAGTGGTCTACGGCGGCGACCAGCCACCGCGGATGCTCGGGCCCGACGACGAACTGGCGTTCCCGGAGCTGCTGGGCGCCTTTCGAGTCAAGGTCGGCCGTCTCTTCGAGTAATCCGCTCTGCGTCGGCCCTGCCCGGGACCACGAGTGACATCCGGAGACCATGGCCATGGCAAGCGCGTCGCAGCCACTCTTGACCGCTGAGGAGTTCGGACGCAGGACTGACCCGGGCTACCCTGAAGAACTGGTGCGCGGAAGGATCGTGACGATGACGCCGCCGGGCCGCCGACACGGGCAGGTTTGCAGCAAAGTGGACCGGATTCTGGGGAATTTCGCCGAGGAGCGCGACCTTGGCCACGTCCTGAGCAACGATTCGGGCGTGATCACCGAGCGCGGCCCGGACACCGTCCGGGGGCCGGACATCGCCTTCTACAGTTACGACCGAATCCCCAAAGGCCCCCTGCCCTCAAGCTATGGGCCGGAGATTCCTGAGCTCGTTTTCGAGGTCCGTTCCCCTGGGGATCGATGGCGCGAGTTGACCCTCAAAGCCGGCGAGTATCTCAGCGCCGGGGTTTCGTTTGTGGTGATCCTTGATCCCGATGCGCAGACGGCCGTGGTCTATGGTGGCGACGAGCCGCCGCGCGTGCTCGGGCCCGACGATGAGCTCACGTTCCCGGAGCTGCTGGGCGACTTTCGCGTCAGGGTCGGGCGTTTCTTCGAGTAATCCGCCCTGCGCCGGCCCCGGCCGGGAACATCAATACCATCTTCGGCGGCATCCGCGTCAGCGGGGTCTCGGTGCCTCGAGAGCTGGGCCAGACGGCTCGCCGGCCTTGGCGTCGGCCGGCAGCTTGGGCTCTCCGTACAGCCTGAGATAGCGGTAGTAAACCTCTAGGGAAAGCGCAGCGAGAGCCGTGCAGTAGATCCGTCCGCCCCTGGCTCCGTAAATGCTGTCGTCGGGATCCCAGCTTCCGGTGGGATGCCCGGAATTGCGCTGAAGGCTGACGATCCGGTCGCGGATCCGGCCATTCCACCGGGTCCAGGGTTGGCCGCCGTGCTGATACATTGCCAGCGTGCCGTAGTACCAATAGTAGTAATTCGAGTCGCCCTTGTCCGATGGGTGTTGGAGAAGGTAATCGGCGGCCTCGGTGCTCGCTGCCCCGGGTCCGCCCGCTCCTAGAAACTGGCGACAAACCCAGGCTTCGGCGGTCATCGTTGGGGTCACGGGCTCCCATGGTTGGTACCGCGCCAGCCCCTTTTCCGACCCGGTAGCCACGCGGTCTAGCCACTGCAGCGTGCCGTTGTCGAGCTGGGGCAAGTCGGGGATTCGCAGGCCGACCTCGCGGGCGGATTTGAGGGCCATGACGACCCAGCCCAAAATACTCGTGTCGCCGACTGTCGCCCCCGGCAGATAGCGCCAGGCCTGGCCGTCGCGAGCCCGGCCGCGGATCAAGAAGGCGACGGCCCGCTCGGCCGGCTCGCGGAGCCGTTCTTCCAGGCTGAGCGCATAGGCTTCGCACAGGGCCAGCGTGGCCATCGCATGGCAGTACATGCCGACGGCCCTGCTCTGGCCTCGGAGGTCTCCATCGGCCTTCTGCTGCGAGAGCAGGAATTCCAACCCCTTACTCACTGTGGTCGCGAACTTGCCGTCCTGGTGCGTATAGCCAGCACCCAGATAGGTCAGTAGCGCCAGTCCGGTCAGCGCGGAGTCGGCTTCCCAGTAGGCGCACTCGCCGAAACACGTCTGTCCCGGAGGGCAGAAGACAGTGAAATCATCATCCCCCGGCAGGGCGGTCCCGTCTTCGTCGCGGGCCGTTGCGCCATCCCAGCGGCCGTCGGCGTCCTGGTGGCGAGCCAGCCAGTCCAGCGCCTTTTCGACGGCCTGCTCGCTGGCGGCCGTGGCTCCGCTCCGCGTTGCGAGCGATGAGCGATTGGCATCCAGCCGCGAGCGATAGAACCGCGGAACTTCGGTCAAGACGCGGCCCGCGGCCGGTTCCGCCAATGCGGCCAGCGCCGGCCTGGGGACGGCCCGGTCGGCACCGCTGGGCATTGCCCGGACGAGCGGGATTGGATTGTCATCAGTCGCAACCGATGGGCCCGGGGCAACGGCCGGGGCGGCACTCTGGCCGACCGGCCTACGCCGCAAGTCGGCCGCGGGCAGCAAGGAAACGTGCGATCTGGCGTCGTCGCGTCGATTGGCGCTGCCCGACTGGGCCAGTGACGGGGGCTCGGGAGGAACAAGTTCGGCCAGGTCCGACTCAGTTAGCGAAGCAGTGCCGGAAGCCGAAGGCGGTGGCCCGGGCGATTGACCGTGGTCGCGCGATAATGGCTCGTCCGGCGGAGCGCTCCGGGAGTGAACGATTGAAGGGGTCGCGCTGACGATTTTCGGTGCTGAGCCGGGTAAGTCGGTCGACACGGCGAACGCCTCGATTGGACGGGTCCGAGCGACTGCCGCGAGAGCTGGGCTCGAGCTCGAATCGGCCAGGCGGAAGGGCTGGCAGACCACGTCCACCGAATCGATCGGTGCGGCGAGCGTCTTGCCGTTGGAACGCTCTGATTCCGGTGCGGACGAAGATTCCTGACGGCGGCGCGAAGGCGGCTCGCCGCGATCCGTTACCGGAGTCACGCGGATCTGTCGGATATGTGGTTCGGAAGGGTCTCTCGCAGAACTGCCCAGGGCACGGAAGACCGAGGGAACCGTGCCACCGTAAAGTGCCAGTCCCGCATGGGCCACGAACGAGAGGGCCAGGCACTTCCGCAAAGGCCTGCGCGAGCCCCAGCTTAGCCAGAGCAAAAGGCCAAGGACCAGCGTTCCCAGTCCTATCAGAGCCCACGCTCCCAGGTCGGCGCGCAGAAGGAGCAAGAAGGACTCCAGGTCCAGTCCACCATCCAGCGCGGTCACGGCAAGATCCCCGTAGCCCGGGCGCCGGCCCCAAGACCGGTGTGGGGGCGGGACCTGTCACGTTGTTCGAGGCTCATTGCTAGCTGGCTCATGGCTCATCTCGATCAGAAACCGATCTCCGGAAGATTCGGAACGTTACGGCGGCGTGGGTCGTCGACTTCGACCTCCCGACGCTGGGCTGGGGCCGGGCCCCCGAAGGGGCGGGGGGGCGAACCAGCCACACCGGGACTGCCGTGATCGTGCCCGCTGTGCCACTCTTCGCGGCGGGTTTGCGCCGGGGCGGTCAAAAGCCCGGAGGAGGTCGGCTGGGTCGCCAGGGCAATGGCGTCGATGGTTTCCGCTCCCAGCCGGTCCAGAGCCCCGGCGAGCCGTTCGATCCGCACTTGCAAGGCGTCATAGGCCGCCAAGGCCAGCGTCGCGATCGCGACTCCCAGCGTCAAGGGAGAAATTGCCGCGGAGATCGCCGGACCCCAGACTGCGACCGAGCTGGCCGGGTCGGCCCCGGAAAGCGGGCCGGCTGCCGGCACTGAGGCCAGCGCCCGACCAACCGAAAGCAGCGTGCCCAAGAGCCCCAAGAGCGGTGCCAGGGCGGCGATTCTGCGGAGCGTGCCCACGTTACGCCGCAGCCGCTCGGTTTCGACCCGGTGCGCTAGGGCCACGGCACGCTCGAGATCGACCGCCGGCCGGCCCCATCGCCGGACCGCGGCCAAGGCGATGCGCGCCGCCGGGCTGGGATTCATCTCGCAGTAATCGAGCGCCTTGCCGCCGTCGAGCTTTCCCTCATAAAGCCGGTCCAGGAACCGCGCGGTGAAATCGGCGGGGACAACCCACCGACGCCGCAGCCGGAAGGTCCGCTCCACCAGGACAACAATGCCCAGCGTCACGCAGGCGGCCAGCCCGCCCCACGTGCTTCGGTCCAAGGGAGGCGTACGCTGGTACCACGCAAGTGCCGATCGGACGACCCGAAGGGCCTCAGCCTGCAATACCTGAAGTTCACGAGGCGCCGACCCATAGGATCTATGCTGATGGGATACGGGCTGACCCTCGGGCACCGGCTGGGCCGCAGCTTCTGGTCCGGGCCCCCATAGGGCAATAAGACCGAAGAAGAGCACCACCGTAAGAGGGTGCGCAAGAGCCGCGATTGGCCGTCTGATCGCGGTTGTCGCTGGACTCATAATTGGGATCCTTCCCCAAGTGGAGAAACGGTGCGGGCAAGCCGCCCCGATTCAGAAGGTCTTGCCTGTTGAATTCGGTCCCGACAAGGCGTGTTTCCGAGCCTCGACTAGGCGAGCGGTCGCCTGGCCAACCCGCGGATCCTTGGGAAACCGTGTGCAGAGCCGCTGGTAGGTTTCCACGGCGTCGCTCCACTGTCCCAGCCGCTCATCGACTTTTCCCGCCTCGAGCAGCGCGGCAGCTTGCCACCGCGGCGAATCATAAAGGATATCGACCTTGAGAAACTCGGTCCGCGCTTCGTGGAACCGCTCTTGGTGGAAAAACGTTTCGCCGCGCAGGAGCTGAGCCTGGGCAGCCAGATCGCTCCCTTCGCGACCGCTGATGACAGCCTGGAATGCCTCCCGGGCCTCGTCCGGGCGCCCCAGCCCCAGCAGGGTGCGGCCCCGCGCGAAGTCGAGCTCGGCGACGTTCGGGTCGGTACCCGGCAGCTCTTTCTTAAGCGACTCGGCGCGTGTCAGGGCCTCGCTCCATTGCTTTGCGCCCACGAGGCTCTGAACGTGCCTGGCGCGGACCAGCCAGCCAAAACCGTCGGGATCCGCGGAACTCGGCGGCTCGGACTCAAGTGCAGCAAAGATTGGCTCGGCCAACTCGGCCTGATCCTGACGTAGAGCCGACTCGGCGCGCAGGAACCGGGCCTCACGAATCCGCGGAGAACTGGGGTGCTCCTTGATGAGCCGGTCCAAGGTTCGCTCGGCTGCCCCACAATCGCCCAGCTCGAACTGCGTCCGGCCTAGCCGGTACAGGACCAGCGGCATGATCGGGCCGCCCGGCGATCCCAGCACGGACTGAGGGCCTTTGCGCTGGCTGCCGGCCTGGCCGGTGGAGCCGGCTGGCGATAAAGCGGCGGCCACGGGCTCAAGCAAACGGACGACCTTTTCCAGATCGTGGTTCTGGCTGGCCGATTCAGCCAGGTTGAGCCGGGCCTCGATGGCATGCGAGCTGTCGGGAAACATGGCCAGCAGCTCACCGAAGACAGCGTCCGCCGCGTCTGTCTTGCCGGCTTCGATCAAGTCCCAACCGCGCTCGGCCAGAAGGGCGTCGCGGTGTTCACCGGCCGCTTCCAGCTCGGTCCGCCGCTTGGAGTCGGCAAGAAGCCGCTCCAAGACCTTCGCCGCGTCGTCGGGGTGGCCGGTTCCAGCCAGGAGCCGACCGCGAGCCAGCTCCGCCCGCAGCGCTTGCCGGGTCCCGGGATATTGCACCATAACGACGTCGTAGGCCTCGAGAGCCAGGGAGGCCTGCTCCGCGGCCGCCAGCGCAGCGGCCCGGTCCAGAGCGACGGCCGGTGCCATCGCATCGTTCTGGAAGCGATCGACGAAACGAGCGAACTGGGTCGCGGCATCCGCCGGCTTGCCTAGCTTCCACAGGGCTCGGCCCAGTCCGACCCGGGCACGCGCCTCGAGAAGAGGCGCGATCGCAGCCGGTTCTGCTGGTTTTTTCGCAGCATCCGGAGCGGCCATGAGTAGCAGCCGGAACTGCTCAGCGGCCCGCTCGGGCTTTCCCGCCTGGAGGGCGGCTTCGGCCAGGCGCAACCGGCAGGGAGCCAGTGACGGGCTTCGGGGAAAGCGCTTCTCTAGCTCCGCCAGGCTGTTCCACGCATCGTCGAAGCGATTCAGCCCGAGCTGGGCGGCAGCCAGGTGGGCCAGGGCGGTGTCGGCCACTTCCCCCTGCGGACAATTTTCCAAATAGCGCTCAAGCGGACCGATTGCCTGGGCAAACTGGCCCTTCTCGACAGCTTCTTGCCCGATCAGGAACTGGGCATCGGAACCGACGGCGTCCTTGGTCGCTCCAGCCAGCTTCGAGAGCAAGGTCGCCGCACGTTCCGACTGGCCCGAGGCGCGGTAGGCCAGGGCCAGGTCATACCGCGCCGCGGTCATCGCGGCCGGCGAGAGCCGGGGCGCCTGCACTTGAAACTGCACCTTGCCTTCTGGTCCTTGCTCGTTTGTTTCACCAGTGAGTGCCTCGAGGATCTTCGCCGCCTCTGGCGCCTGTCCGCTGGCCAGCAGGGCCCGGGCCTGGGTCAGGCGCACGACCGGGATGAGCGGACTGGCAGGAAAACGCCCGGGAAACGACCTGGCAAGCGCCACAGCGCCGGAGTGATCGCCGGTCTGGAGCGCCAGCCGTGCCGCCTGCGCGATGGCGTCGTCGGCCCACGGATCGGCCGGAGCCGATTCGGCGGCCTTGAGGAATCTCTTTCGCGCCTCGTCGAGACGCTTGAGACTCTCGAGTGCCTCGGCGGAGCGAAAAAGCAAGGCCGGGACCACCGGAGACCTGGGAAATCGCGTCACAGCCAGCTCGAGCCTGGCAAGCGCCGGCTCGGCCGCACCACGTCTTAGTTCGATGGTCGCCAGTGCCAGGGCAGCCCGAGCCGCGACGGGTTCGGCCCCCTCGGCAACCAGAGGTTCCAGAAGCTCCACGGCAAGGGCGGTGCGACCGAGCCCTGCCAGAGCTTCGGCCCTGAGCAATTGCCCCTCAGGCTTTAGCGTGCTTCGCGGAGCCGAGCGGTCCAGCGCCTCGAGCGACTCGACCGCCGCGGCGGGACGTCCCGCCGCAAGCTGGATCTTGCCCAGTTGAAGCCAGGCCCGGTCGACCCAGTCCCTGCCTCCGTGGCTGGCCAGCTCCGAGAGCACCTTGACCGCCAGATCCGTCTCTCCCAAAGCAGACAGCGTGCGGCCCAGCCCGTATCGCGATCGATCCGCAAGCGGACCGTGCGGAAAGTCGGCCAGTGATCGCTCGTAGGCAACGCGGGCGCCGGCAAGATCATCCAGCCCGAGCCGGACATCTCCCAGATAGCCCCACGCAGTCTCCAGGTTGGTATGCTTGCCTGTCCCGCCCACAAAAAGTTCCAGCGAGGTGCGAGCTGCGGGCAAGTCCCCCAGCAGGTAAGAAAGCTCGCCCAGCCGGTACCGAGCCGTACGCGCCCGGGCGTGATCCGGAGCTTGGTTCAAAAATACCTGGAAGGCCTGCCGCGCCTCCTTGTAGCGTCCCAGGAAAAGTTGCGCGCTAGCCAGCCCGAAGCGAGCCTCGTCAGCGTCCGATGACTCCGGCCTCGTCTCAAGGAATTTCTGATACTCAATCGCGGCCAGCTCGAACTTGCGCTGCCGGAAGAGACCGTGCGCAAACCGCAACCCCTCGGGTGCAGGCTGAGAGGAAACCGACGGCCTTGAGCCCTGCGTCTGCTGGGCCGGTGCCGAAAAAGCGGACATGGCGATCGCGGCCAGGAGGCTGCGCAAGACCCATCCCCGCGTCCGGCCACGGGCGCCTCGTTCACGGTTCACTCTGGTCCGTGTGCAGATGATCCAGCGCGTGAGTGACACCGGCCCAATCCTCCCGCGTAAGCCTCGAACCGATTCACCAGCTCTCCCATCACTCTTCGGAGATCGGTCCAGGACTTTTCACTGAAAGAGAGAGTGACCGACACGATTCTGAGCGAGGCCCCACGACGGCCGAGGCGCGAACCGGTCGCCGAACGGCAGAGCGGAACAATCACCAAAGAATGTCGTCTCGAGCGCGCCGGCGGAGATTTTTTTTCCGGCCTTCTTCCGAGTCATCCGAACCGGCAGCGGAAACATCTCGGGGTGCTGCCCTGACAATTCCTCGGTAGGCGATGGCAGGCTGACCTCGAATCCTTCCGAGTCGGGTGAGCACTGGATAGGACAGTGTGCACTGAGGCTTACCTCCAGGGAAGACATGTTTTCCGTCGAGATCCCGAAGCCGCCCATGCGAGTTGAGCGGATTCTGGCGGAGATTCGGGTTTCGCAGTTTTTTTGGGTCGTAGGAAGGGCTGATACTGGACAGTTCAGATAAACCACTTTATTCTACTCGGAGTTCGCAGTGTTCCCAGAATGCGCACTTCAAAGATTTCTGCGGGAAACCATTCCGGGGTTGCTTTTTGTGTGGTGATTCCGGCTCGATGGTGAACGTGATCAGGCGACTAAGGAGAATGCATCAATGGCCCTCACTCGTTTGCTTGGTGTAGCCGCGATATTCTTCGCGGCCACCACAACCCGTGCCCACGGTCCGTCGGATCAGGCCTCGCGGCCGGACGTGGGTGTCCTCATGGTCGCGCAGGCGCCAGCTTCGGCTCTGCCCTCTTTGCTTGCCGCGCAGTCTCCGCAGATTCCGGGCAAGAATCCGCCTCCAGCGGTCCCGCCCGCTCCGCCGGCCAAGACCCCGCCGGCGGCTGAGACTCCGCCCGTGCCAGCCAAGAATCCGCCTCCAGCGGTCCCGCCCACCCCGCCGGCCAAGACTATGCCGGCAGCCCAGAATCCGCCGACGCCGAGCAAGACTATGCCTCAGTGGGCCCCGCCCACCCCGCCGGCCAAGACCATGCCGACGGCCTATCCGCAGTTGCCTGGCAAGAGCCCGGCCACTTGAGCCCCAGGGCAATCCGTCCCCGCAGCACTGACCGTCGCGCCAGCCGGGGGCGAGTCGGCCGTTGACGACCCTCCTCCACCGCCTCCGGCCTCGGGCATGAAGAAAGCCTGAGGCGGCGGTGGAATGCCCGAACCAAGAGCAATCCCCGACCACATCGTGCGTCGGGGATTTTTTTGTCTCCGGAGCTCGTAACTGCCCTGAACGAGGCTTGAACTGATTACCAGTGACGCGCTGACGCTCGAAACAATCCTTGCACGAGAAGCCGGCGCCGAGGCCATCTATTTTCGCCCAATTACCGACGTGGTGATCGCCAGAATTGCTTCATGAGGAGCCCCACGACGGACGATACATATCCGTGGCTCAATAGCAGACTTCCTCTCAGAATCCCCGCCTCAGATCGGCCTCAAAATCGCCCCCAAGCCATCAGACGCCCCATTCTATCCAGACCTATCATCTCGCCGAAAATTCTCATAATACGTATTTAATGCAGATTCACTGCTTGTATACTGGTTTTGTCCGGACCCGAAGGCGTTTCGTGCCTCGGGCGAGGCCGAGTTCTGGTTCCCCGAGTGACACCATTGGAGAATTCAGAGATGAAGAATCGTCGAGTGAAGGCTTGGGCTTGCGGTTCGCTCGTCCTGGGCCTGGCTTCCACAGCCTTTGCGCAGACCCCGCAGTACCCCGGGAAGGTCCTGCCCCCGATTGGCTCGCCTC
>JBKQMU010000312.1:0-39936 GCA_052146555.1 Isosphaeraceae bacterium | reverse complement strand
TCGTGCGCACAGGCCTCGCGGAACAAGTCCTCCCTTCCCCGTCATTCTCAGCTCAAAGCGCCGATCGTGCCGACTTCGGCTCGTGACGCGGCTGAATTAAACCCCGTCGCCGCACCGAGCCGAATTCACGACAAAGCGCACGGCCGGCAAGCGGGCAGGTGCGGTTACTCTGCCTGATCTTTTTGCTTCTTGGTTACTCTGCCTGATCTTTTTTGCCCTCTTTGTCCTTTTTGTGACTTTGCCTGTCCTTTTTGTGACTGTCAATTGAAGGCACATTAGTTAAGCGGGCAGGTGCAAATACTCTACCTACCTGCCCTTTTCAGTTTCGGAAGCTAAGCGGGCAGGTGCAAATACTTTGCGTATCCTTTTCAGTTACTCTGTCTGTCCTTTTTGTGACTTTCTTTCTGCTCTCTGTCCTTTCTGCTCCCTTCGCCAAGCGGGCAGGTGCAAATACTCAGCCTGTCCTTTCTGCTCCAATGCCTGTCCTTTCTGCTTTTGTTCAGCCGCGAGCTCTTGTAGTGCAGGCATTTTGCAGATTCACCACTCAATGCCTGTCCTTTTCTTTTCTTCCTTTCTGCTCCGCCAAGCGGGCAGGTGCAAATACTCAGCCTGTCCTTTCTGCTCCCTTTTTTTCAATGCCTGTCCTTTTCTTTTCTTCTGTCTTTTTGTGACTTTCACAGAAGGCACAGCTGCCAAGCGGGCAGGTGCAAATACTTAGCCTGTCCTTTCTGCTCTCAATACTCAGCCTGTCCTTTCTGCTCTCCTGCTCCCTTTTTTTCAATGCCTGTCCTTTTCTTTTCTTCTGTCCTTTTTGTGACTTTCACAGAAGGCACAGCTGCCAAGCGGGCAGGTGCAAATACTTAGCCTGTCCTTTCTGCTCTCTTTCAATGCCTGTCCTTTTCTTTCTGGCAATACGTGAGTCGAAGTACGCTTTAGCCGGATGAACCCTTTTTTTTGCTCCATGGCGCCCACGACAAGTCCATAGATTGCTGTATCCGAAAACAGAAGACTGGGCTAGGATTCGCCGGATTGAGAGGACAGAGGCGGGCCAGGGAAGGACTTGCCGAAGATGACAGATCAATCACAGCCGGGCAGGGCGATCATCCGCCACGATCAGGGCTCGGATCAAGCTCGAGCCCAGAATCGAGGCCAAAGTCTGCGCTGGAATTCGCCCCGGCTGAAGCCTTACCTGCTGCGGCTGTTCTTGCTCCTGGCGGTCATCTTCTCAGCGCTCCCGATCGCGATCGACCTCCTGAACAAGCCGAACAAAGACTACAGCCTCTGGTTCCAGGTCGGCCAGGCCGTGCGGATGGGCTTGAATATCTATCCGGACCCATCCACCGGCCGGCTCTTTCCATTCATGTATCCCCCCTCGGCCGCGGCGATGCTCGCCTTCATCAGCCCGCTGGGTAAGCATGGGATGACGCTCCTCTTGGTCCTGGCGCACTCCGTGGCCTGGGCCGGCGCGATCGTGCTCTCCGTTTGGCTCGCGACCGGCGGGAAAATCCGTCGCCAAAATCCTCTGCTCTTCATCGCTCCTTCGTTATGCATCATCGCACTCGTGCATAACACCTATCTTCTTGGCCAGCCAAATTTGTCGCTCTCAACGCTTTTATTGGCGGCATTTGTGCTTCTGCGGTGGGGATGGCAAGTACCGGCCGGTGCGCTTGTGGCCACAGCCGCGGCGATCAAAGCGTTTCCGATTTTGGCTCTAGGCTATCTTGTCTACCGTCGGATGTGGCGCGCGGTAACTGCGACGGTCGTTGTCCTCTTGGTCTGGCTGCTGGTCGCTCCGCTGCCTTTCCGGACGCCTGGGCAGGTCATTGCCGACCTGGCCGTCTGGTCGCGGGGGATGGTCTTTACTTATAACGCCCAGGGTATCGCCCAGCGGCCGTATCGATCGTTCAGTTACAAGAACCAATCGATCATGGCGCTTTTGCAGCGGCTGTTGCGGGACGTGCCGGCCGATGGCGAGCGTGTGCTCTCGGAGCTGGCCGAGGCCGGGCCCAAGACCGAGCCGCCCCTCGGAATGCTTCCTGACGGGTCGATCGACCTGGTGGCCATGCTCACTGCGCCGGCCGAGACGCCCCGCTGGGATGCGCAGTACGAGAGCATCGAACCAGCCATGAAAAAGGCCTGGCGGGTGAACGTCGCCGCGCTCGACTTCCGCTCGGTGACCCTCGTCACCCTGGCCGCGATGCTGGCCCTCTGTCTGTTCACCGTGCTCGTCATGCCCTCACGCTTCGCTCGCACCGCGCGGACCGACGCGCTCGAGTTCGCACTCGTCACGCTGCTGATCGTCATGTTCTCGCCGCTTTCGTTCAACTATGCGTACGTCTGGCTGATCTATCCGATGACCGTCGGCCTGAACCTCGTCTTGAACGAACCACTCGAGCCACGGTGGCGAAAGGCCGCGGTCGTGTGGATCAGCGCGGTTCTGGCCATCCCCGCCACGGCCGTGTTCGTGCCGCTCTATGCTCAAGCGTACGGCAACCTGTTCGTCCCGGCGCTTCTCTTGGTCGTGGGCCTGGGGCTGGCGTGCCGTCGGGAGAGCCGACTGAGTCTTCGGAGCGTCCCTTCGATGCACCGTGGTGGGCAGGCGGCAGTGGGCCGGTGGCAGTAGGCAGTAGCCAAGCGACAGGCATCCCTCCCTTGAGCCACGCTCACGTCCGCGTGAGCGTGAGCGTGCCGGGTCCGCGGGGGACCAGTCACTCGCCCAGACCGCAGGCTTGCGAGGACGCAAGCGTGGCACCCGAGCTTGGACATCGCGGTTGGTCGTCGCTCTGACCGCCAACTCTGACATTTGCTGCCAGCGCCCACTCCCCTCTACCCACTTCCCACTGCCCACTGCTGACTCCTTCGGCCAACGAAACTGGCGAGGCTCACTTGACGAGCCGATATTACCAAAGAAATCGCCGAGTCCCTCAGGACTGCTACGTTCCCTGCAATGCGCATGGGGAGCCGCGCTCCGCGCCTTCTCTTTTGGAGTAGGTGGTGCGAAGCGGCGGCGGAGGGGGCTGTCCGCGAAAAAGCTGAAGGAACCCTTCGAGGATTGCGATCGATGCCGCAGCAGACGAACGAAACGGGGTCTGTCCGTCCGGAGCGGCGGTTTCGACCGGGCGCGGAGGAAACCCAGCCCGGTCTGGGAAGCACCAGCCAGCTCGAGGCGCGGATGCTCTTGAGCCACTCGGCGCATAGGGTCGAGGTCGCCGCGCAGGCCCGCCCGAGTGCTCACCCCGCTCGCGTCACGCCGGCCAATGAAATCAACGCTGCCAGTGCTCACCCCGCTCGCGTCACGCCGGCCAATGAAATCAACGCTGCCTATGCCGCGTTCGTGGTTGACTTTTTCAACATCGAACAGCAGTACATCGAGTCGATCAACAGCAATTCCACCGGCACGACCACTGTCACGGCCAACCTGACGCAGAACTATACCGCCGGGACGAGCACGATGGTGGTGGACAACGCCACGGTCTTCGGGCCCGATGGAACGTTCACCACGCCGGTCATCGCCACGGTGAGCATCAACGGCGTTTCGACGGGCTCGGCGTTTGTGATCACGGGCCGGGCCGGAAACAACACGCTGATCATCAACCCGGGCCAGTCCAGCGCGGTCTCGCTGACGCCCCCCGCAGCCCTCACGGGGACGGTCACGACGACCAGTCAGTCCAGCGCCGCGGGGATCTTCCCCAGCTATATCGTCAATCGCACCAATCAGATGGCGATCGAGCTGGTGCAGTATTTCAACAGTCTGCCCTTGAGGTTACCCTTCCTCAACGCGCCGCCGCACACGCCCAATAACCGGGGAGCCATCCAGACCTTCGTCTACGACTCGATCGTCGGCGGCAGCAGTTCCGCAATGAGCCTGCAAGCATCGCTCTCGGCCATCCCTTTGCCAACAACGACCGGCAACGACCTGCAAATTTACAATGCCACGGTCAGCTCAGCGATCGAGCAGTCCCGGATCCAGACCTTAAATGGCGTCAGCGAAGTCTACGCCAAGTCGCTCTACATCTCGGCTCCTTCACCGAACAACCGGTTTGGAGTCGTCGCGCCCAAGTCGATCCCAACGTACTATACCAGCGGATAAGGCAAATTTCTTTTGACCCGTAGACAGAACGCGGACCGACTTCCTTCTCCCGCTGGGAGAAGGTGGCCGAAGGCCGGATGAGGGAAGCGCGGCCGATGGCGGGTGTCTCCTGCCCTCATCCGCCCCTACGGGGCACCTTCTCCCAACGGGAGAAGGTATGATGAAGACGGCTTCGCCCCAGACTCCCTCCCCCCTACTTGGCCTTTTGCCGGCCCGCCTGCTGGTTCCCCCGGCCGATATCGACCATATGGTCGCGAGCCGAGGCGCCAGCGTTCTTGGCCTTGGCGCTTTCGCGGGCCTCGCGGAGCTGGTCGGCGTCCTGATCAGGGGTCGACCTGGCCTGCCCGGCCGGTGCTTTCCTGCTCCGCGGCTTGCCCGGGGTTTTGCCCTTGGTCTGAGGCCCGCGCGAGGCCTCATCGCCCTGGATCGGAACCTGATTCTTCGGAAGCGCATCGGTGAGCTTGAATTTTCCGACGCCTGACATTGCAAGCGCCTCCTTTCATGGTCGCTGATGGATTCCTCGCCCCGCGAGAAACGCCGCCAGTTCTTTCTTTGTCTTTGCAAGTCGATCGTATACGGTACTCAGTGGCATGCCAAGCTCATTGGCGATGTCTTTGACGTTTCGCCCATCGAGATAACGCTGCTCGAAGACATAGACATCGAGAGCCGACGAGTTACCCCGGGCGCATCGAGCACACGCAAAAACGCCTCCCCAGGCCAAGTCCATGGCCCAGAGAGGCGCGGGGGGAGTTAATGCATGAGCGGGGTCGGAACGAAGGTCAGACCCCGGAGCCGACGGTCTCAAAGCTCTTGTCGGCGGTACCGGCGCCGGTGAGCTCGGCTTCCATCTCGCGCAACTCCTTGCTCTCGGTCTTGGACCGCCAGACGGCCCAGAAGACCAGGAACAGACCGATCACGCCGACGACCGCATAGAGCCACCAGTTTCCCTTGTTGGCCAGGATCCAGGCGATGGCCAGAAGCGAGACCATGTTCATGACCTTGATCAGCGGGTTGAGGGCTGGGCCGGCCGTGTCTTTGAGCGGATCGCCGACGGTGTCGCCGGTGACGGCGGCCTTATGCCTCTCGGAGCCCTTGCCGGTGGTCTCGGTGCGGGGCTCGTCCTCGATCAACTTCTTGGCGTTGTCCCAGGCGCCGCCGGCGTTGGCCATGAAGACGGCGAGCAACTGGCCGACGATGATCATGCCCGCGAGGAAACCGCCCAGAGCCTGAGGCCCGAGGTAGATGGCGACCAGGATGGGCATCACGATGGCCAGCAGCGCCGGGCCGATGAGCTCTTGCTGAGCTGCCAAGGTGCAGATGTTGACGACCCGGCCGTAGTCGGGCTTCTTGGTGCCGGCCCAGATCTCCTTGTCTCGGAATTGGGTGCGGCATTCCTTGACGATCAGGAAGGCGGCCCGGCCGACGGCCCGGATCAGCATCGAGCTGAAGAGCATCGGCACAACGCCGCCGATCAAGGCACCAATGAACACCAGGGGGGTGGCCACCGAGAGCTTACCAGCCTCAGCGAGGTACTGATTCAGCGGCAAGGTGGCGACCTTATCTTCGCTGCCGACCGCGACGACCGCGATGTAGCTGGCGAAGAGGCTCACCGCGGCGATGACCGCCGAGCCGATGGCGATGCCCTTGGTCTCGGCCTTGGTCGTGTTGCCCACGGCGTCAAGGTCGGCCAGAATCTGACGGGCGCGGCCGTAGTTGGCCTCGCCCATCTCGGCCTTGTCGTAGGCCATCTCGCCGATGCCGTTGGCGTTGTCGGCCACGGGGCCGAAGACGTCCATCGAGATCGTGTTTCCGGTCAGGGTGAGCATGCCGATGCCGCACATCGCCACACCGTAGGCGACGAAGAGGGGACTGGCCCCTTCGTAGATGAGCACCGACAGGAAGATCGCCATGGCGATGATCAAGGTGCCCACCACGGCCGACTCATAGCCGACGGCCAAGCCCTGAATGATGTTCGTCGCATGCCCAGTCTGGCAGGCCTTGGCCATGCTCTTGACCGGCTCATACTGTGTGTGCGTGTAATAGCTAGTACACTTATTCAGTGCGATGGCCAGGATGATGCCGATCAAGCACGTCCAGGCCGGCCGCATGTCCAGTCCGCTGATGAGCCCGAAGTTGGCCCAGAACGGTTGCTTGTCGAGGATCTGCCCGGTGTAACTCTTGGTGAAGTCTTTCAGGGCCGTTCCCTGGGCGATCGCCGCGGTTCGAGCGGCATCGAATTCGGGCGTGACATTGAAGCCGTAGCCGGCCTGGGGATAATTGCGGATGTAGTTGTCGTCGAAGTGCAGGTAGACCAGTCCCAAAAGCATGAAGCCGATGACGCTGATGACCGAGCCGATCAAGAACCCGCGGTGCACCGAGTGCAGGGCCTCGTCGCTGGTGCTATCGGCACCGGCGCGAACGCTGTAGGTGCTGATGATCGAGCCGACCACGCCGATGGCTCGCACCAAGAGCGGGAAGATGACGCCCTTGTGGCCGAAGCTGGCGTAGCCCAAAATCATGGCCGCGACGATCGTCACCTCGTAGCTCTCGAAGATGTCCGCCGCCATCCCGGCGCAGTCGCCGACGTTGTCGCCCACGTTGTCGGCGATGGTCGCGGCGTTGCGGGGATCGTCTTCGGGAATGCCCGCCTCGACCTTGCCCACGAGGTCAGCGCCGACGTCGGCCGCCTTGGTGAAAATACCGCCGCCGACTCGCATGAAAAGCGCCAAGAGCGTGCCGCCGAAGCCGAAACCGAGCAGCACCTCGTACGCCTTTTCACCGAAGATGATGAAGATCGTCGTGCCGCCTAAGAGCCCCAGGCCGTCGGTGAGCATGCCGGTGATCGTGCCGGTGCGATAGCCCAGTTGCAGGGCGTCGCCATAGCTGGTGCGGGCCGCGGCGGCCACGCGGAGGTTCCCGCGTACAGCCAGGTTCATGCCTACGAACCCGACCAACCAGGAGAAGATGGCACCGACGAAGAAGGCCGCGGCGCGGCCGATTTGCACGGCGCCTGTGGCCTCAGCCGTGAAATAAAGAATGGCCGTGATCAGGAGGACCAGGAGCCATAGGGCCTTCAGCTGGCGCATCAGGTAGGCCCAGGCCCCCTCGCGTACCGCGTCGGCCACTTCGCGCATCCGCTTGGTGCCCTGGTCGGCCCCCAGCACCTGGCCGACCAGAAGCGCGGCGTAAACGAGCCCCGCCACGGCGATTAGCAGGGTCAAGATCAGGCCGATCCGCTCGGGAAGTTCGTACTCCGTCAGCGGCGCGAAGAGTTTCAGGGCCGACTCGGCCGACTCGGCCGCGGTTGCCGGTGTTGGTGCTGATGCGGGTGCAGGTGCTGCTGCCGCGGGCGTCGCCGCGGGAGCCATCTTCTCCTGCTGGGCCAGCAGCCACGAGGGCGCGGCCAGGAAGCCCAGCGCGATCGCCGGGTAAATCAATGTTCGCCAACGTCGCATGATCCCGATCTCCAAAACTTTCGAGGAGTTGAACCAACACCGTTTGGGAGAGAAACTGTCGGTCGGTGCGAAGCACACAAGAGGCCCGTGCAGGGCCACGAACAGGGTCACCGGCACGAGACGTTGCCAGCTCCCTTCAAGAATGTCCAGTCCCTGGAGGCGCCGGCACCGTCGCGGCGACCTCTCTCCTCACCTTTGAATTTGATTGCACCTGTTGGAAAAACAGCGTCCCGTTTCGATTTTCCCACTGATTAAACACAACCGGACCGGCCGGCGAAAGGGTCTAGATTCCATTTCCTGCGTGTTTTATGTTCGATGCGCCCGCAGAAGTGGGCAGGCGGCAGTGGGCAGCGAGCGGGCATCCATCCCGGGTGCCACGCTCACCTCCACGTGGGCGTGCGGGGCATGCGGGGGTACGTGTCACTCGCGGAGACCGCACGCTCGCGAGGACGCAAGCGTGGCACCCGAGGTTGGACATCGCGGTGGGCTGTCGCTCTTGCCGCCAACTCTGAGAATCACTACCAGCGCCTATCGCCGTCTGCCCACTGCCCTCTCAATATCTCGTCAATATCTCGGTCCCGTCTTGGGAAAGCTCATCGTGTCGATGTAGCGATAGATTCCGCCGCTGGCCGTCGCCAGGCGGCGCAGGGGGGTGTTCATGCCCAGGTCCCGGCCGCGGCCGAACTCGACGGCCTGGATCCGGCACCCGTGCGCCTGGTCCAAGATCTTGTCGACTTCGCTGTCGGCGATGAGGTCGGCGTCGGTCAGGAAAAAAATGACCTCGGGCTTGAGCGCCAGCGCCGTGCGCAGGGCCAGCATGTGATCGGTGCCGCCGAAGGGGGGCACGGTGCGCAATTGCTCCTGCACCCGCAGCTTGTTGGACGACGTGGCCGGCATCAACCCCGGCTTGCCGTCAGGGTCGGTGAAGACGCGGGCGTCGAGACTGTAAAAGATCACCGAGAAGCGGGCATCCGGCGGAAGCTGGCCCAGGCTCGAGAGCAGCTCGCGCTTGGCGACTTCCAGCGAGTTCTGCATGGCCATGCTACCGGAGCAGTCGATCACGTAAGCGAACGAGTGGCCATGCTCGCGAGTGCCGAAAAACTCGGTGCCCGGGCCGATGCCGCGGCCAATGCCGCCCCCCGAGCCCCCTCCGGACCCACCACCGCCGCCTTCGCCCGAGCCGGGAACGAGCCCCACGCCCGAAGTCAGCGGGCCGGGCAAGGCGCGCTCGAGCTCCTCGGCCGGTCTCCTTGCGGTGGGGGGCAAGATCTCGCGTAAGAGCGCGTCGGCCGCGGGATCGACGTTGGCCTGAGAGTTGGCACCAGCCGGCGGCGCCATGAACGCCACGTTGCCCAGCCCGCCGATCGGGCCGGGCGACCCTCCCCCACTCCCTGGAATGTTGCCCTTGTCGGCCCGGTTATCGACCGGCTCGAGCTCGCCGCTAAGCACGCTGGGCCCTTCGCTGGCACGCGGCAAGGCGACGCTCCAGAGCGAGAGCGAGGCGACTGCCAGCAAGACCAGATGAACGGCCACCGAGCTGCCCAAGGAGCGGGGGTCGGTCATCGGCGTCTGGCCGAAATCGTGTCCGAGCCGGGGATCGAGATCACCGTCGGGCTCCGGCTCCGGCCTTGGCTTCGACTCGACATCCACGCGATCCGACGGAAACGTAAATTTCAGACCGTCAAGAAAATCGCGCGTCGGAAACGGCTGTACCATGAGCGTCCTCCGGTCTGATGAACTCCAGCGGCGCCTGGTTCGCGGCCTGATCCTCCGTTTTCCTTCGTTTCGCCGCGGCCGTCGGGCGCACCTGGAGATAGGCCAAAGCCGCGGCGGCGAGCAGCCCCAGCGCCAGACCGAGCCACCAGGCCGACGGCGACTTGACCAACGGCGCGAAGGTCCCCCCAAAGCCGCCTGCCGGGCCCCTGCTCCGCCTGGCCTCCGGTTCGGAGCCGCCCGGCTGCACCTGCGGACGGATTCGTAGAGGCGGCCGATCGCCCACGACCAGCGGAGCCAGCCGCGCCTGGTCGACCGCGGGGTAGCGAATCGTCTTCAAGAACGTCCCCGCGAACGATACGTGTGCGCCCGGCTCGGTGGCTGCCTTGGCGGCCACATCCTTCTCGTCGCCGCGGGGAAAGACCGTGCAGAAGAGGTCGCCCGCTTTGGTGGCCAGCCAGAGCTCGACCAAAGGCGGAAAGCCGCCGAAACCGTCCTGGCGAAAGACGCGGACCACGTTGCCATCGATCTGCACGTGCTGGCCGGCCCAGCGCGTTTGATGATCCCAGAGCTCGCGGAACGAGACGACCGGCGGCGGGCCTGATTCCCAGACGCCCGGTGCCGTGGGCCGTCCCGAAAGCGCTGCGCGGTAAGACGCCAGGTCGGAGAGCCCCAGCCGGGTGGCAAGATCATCGGCGTCGGTCTGAGCCAGGGACGACGTCGCGGAGAGCGCGAGCGCCAGGACGGTGAGAAGGCTCAAGCCCCGAACCCTCATCCGCCGCTGCGCGGCACCTTCTCCAAGGGGGAGAAGGGGTGTTTTTACCTTCTCCCTACAGGGAGAAGGTGGCCGTAGGCCGGATGAGGGGGGCTTTACATGCCCCGGCGATGGCCTCACTGCACTCATCCGCCGCTGCGCGGCACCTTCTCCCAGGGGGAGAAGGAACGATCGCGAAGGCCACAACTGCGTGACTGTCGCCTGGTTCATCGCGCCCTTCCCAGGGCCGGAAGGCTCGCGGGCCCGGCCAGGCGGATGGAGGCCACGCCGGCGGCCGAGCAGGTGGCGATGATGCGCGCGGCCGGCTCGTACCGCAGGCTGTCGTCGGCCACGAGCCGCACGCGCAGCGGCCGCCTACCCAAAAGCCGCGCGTAGCGGCCCAGACGAGTCCCCAGCGCCGCCAGGTCGGGCACGACGGCCTCGCCCATCTTGAGCGCCTTGAGGTCGCCCAGCTCATCGGCCAGAGCGCGGACCAGGATGTCGTTTTCGAGGTCGGAATCGACGCTCCGCGCTGGACTGGGCCGGGCTTGCCCCCGCGCCGAGGCGGGCAAGGCCGCGGGGGTCGCCGGCAGTAGTAAATCCAGGTGCGTCTCGGCCGTGGGGGCCTTGAAGGTCAGGATGAAGAAGGCCAGGAGTTGAAAGGCCATATCGAGCATGGGCGCGACGGGGAAAAAGACCTCCTCCGGGGGCCCCGGGCGATATCGGCGGGGTCGCGGCAAGGCCGAGGCAGACTCAGAGCCCGGCATCTCCATCCCCACGCTCATGGCTCTTCCCTCCGCAAAACGACCAGACTGAACCGCGCGAAGCCCTGTTCCTGGGCCTCGCCCAAGGTTCGCCGCAGATTGGCGTAGGAGACGTCGCGGTCGGCCCGCACGATCACGACGGTGGGCAAATCCGGCGCCCCGGGACCAGCGTGATTCGGGTCGCTCGGCAAAAGCTCCAGGCCGGCCCTCCGCGCCTTGGCCTGGCCCGCCCAGAACGCCGGCGTTTCCGCACCCGAGAGCACCCGCTGGCCAGCCAGTAGCCGGCCCCGGCGATCGAGCGAGACCGCCAGCCGGTCGATGGTCAGATCGGAGCCCGGCAAGGCCGCCGGCGCCACCGGCAATCGCACCGCTCGGCTGGAACCCTCCAGCCGGGTCCCGAAATGCACGAGCATCATGAAAAAGGTGATCAGTTGCAACACCACGTCCAGAAGCGGCGTGAGGTTGGGACTGAGCACGCTGGACGAGCGATGGATCATGGCAGGAGTGAGGGCCTTTCCGAAGCGACAGCCCCTCATCCGCCGCTGCGCGGCACCTTCTCCCGGGGGAGAAGGTATGATTTCCCCTTCTCCCTGGAGGGAGAAGGTGGCCGAAGGCCGGATGAGGGGGGCTCAATTACCGCCAGCCCCTCATCCGCCGCTGCGCGGTACCTTCTCCTGGGGGAGAAGGCCGAAGGCCGGGTGAGGGGTGCCTTGCGGCCGGCCTCGTGAAAAACGCCAAAACCCCGGCCTTGAATCTACCGCAATTGCCGTCGCCGGGGAAAGATTGGAAAGCCGCGCGGAGGCGGCCGTGGCAGCGACTCTCAAGCGGTTCAGTCTGTCGAACAACCCCCGCAGTTGGTAGCCTGAAAAGAGAGAAAAAAGGTGCTGGCACACCCTGCGGGGGGCCACCCGGCCTGGCCCCAGGCGTTCGCTCTTTGCCGGGGCATGGCTGCACGCGGGCCTTGCAGGGCGATCCAGCCGCTTGGCGAGCCGTCAGATGAACCCAGCGCCCACCGACCAAAAACCGACGGGCAGAAGCGTCCGGCAGGAAACGGCCGCGCTTGCCGTGCTTCCCGAGCGGATCGGGAAGTACCAGGTGATCGATCGGCTGGGTGGTGGTGCGTTTGGCGTTGTTTACCGGTGCCACGACTCGGTCCTCGACAGGGCCGTCGCCGTCAAGGTCGTCTCCACGGCGGGACTGGACAATCCCGAGCTGCTGGAGCGCTTCGACCGCGAGGCGCGGGCCGCTGCGCGGCTGTCGCATCCCCATATCGTGCCGGTTTTTGACTCCGGAATCGACGGCGATCGGCCATACCTGGTGATGGAGCACGTCGAGGGGCAGTCGCTGGACCAGCTCATCGGCAGTCCGCGGCTGACCATCGAGGCCACGTTGCGGGTGGTCTTCCACCTGGCCCAGGCGCTGGAGGCGGCCCATCAACAGGGGGTGGTGCACCGGGACGTGAAGCCGGCCAACGTGCTGATCGACCGGGAGGGCCGCCCCAAGCTGACCGACTTCGGACTGGCCCGGCTGGCGACCGATTCCGGCGGCCTCTCGCGCAGCGGCGATCTCTTAGGCACTCCGCGGTACATGTCGCCCGAGCAAATTCTATTGGGACCCGGCGAAGTCGACCACCGGGCTGATATTTACTCGCTCGGCGCGGTCATGTATGAGATGCTCGCGGGCGTGCCCGCCGCCGACGGTCCCAACCCGCTGGCCGTCTTGCGCAAGATCACCGACGAAGAGCCGGCGGAACTCTGCCAGATCAAGGAGGAGATTCCGCCCCAAGTCGCGGCGATCTGCCGGAAGATGATGGCCAAGGATCGCGACTTGCGCTATCAGACGGCCGCGGCCGTGGCGGAGGACATCCAGGCCTTCTTGCTGCGGAAGATGCTCGATGCGCCCGAGATCGAGCTCTTGGCCGGCCTGCCGGCGCCTCGGCCTGCGCCTGCGCGCAAAGGTTTTCCTCGGTATGTCTGGGCGTTTGCCGCCGGCGCAGCGGCCGTGTTTCTCTCGGTCGGCTTCGCGGCGGCCCGGCTGGCCTTCCCGCCGGCCGCCAAGACCAAGGTCGCCGTGCCGGTTCCGCTGGCCATCGACGTCAACCGGCTGGTGGCGCGGGGCCGGACCGAGCTGCCGCGGCTCTCCGCCACCGCCGACCTGCGCACCTACCGCGAAGGACTGACCGACCTGCTGGAGGACCTCAACGCCGCGATCAAGCTGCATCCCGACGACCCTGAGCTGCGCCTGGCGCGGGGCAAGTCGTTGCGGCGGGCCGGCGAGTACCTCGCGGCCATCACCGATTTGGACAAAGCCGCGGCGGTCGACGACCAGGAGCTCGTCTTCGAACGCGCCTTGGCGAGGTACCAGTGGGAAAACTTGTACTTAGGGTCGCTCTCGGAGCCGACACTGCGGCCGATGCCCTCGGCGAGCCTGGCGCGCGACCTGTCCCGGCTGGCCGCGTCGACCGATCCCGAATGGCGCACGATCGGCCAGATGGGCATGGCGCTTTACCGCGGCAAGCCGGCCGATGCCGTCAAGCTCGCTCTGGCACGGCCCGAACGGGCCACGGACCGGCTCCGGGCCGACCTGCTCTTGCTCGAGGCCGACGCCTTCGGCCGGGCCGCGCAGGCCGTCCACCAGGAGCTTCAAACCGCTCCGGAACCGAAAAAGGAGAATCTCCGCGACCGCAGGGATGAGCTCGAAGCCCGCGCCGCCCAAGCCGTCCGGCGGGGCCTGGAAGCCAGCCCGCACCATCCCGGGCTGCTCTTTCTCAAGGCGGGCGGATGGAATCGGCGCGTGGCCTGGGAATCGGCCGACGGCGAAGATCAGGACAGTACCATGCGGCGGCATCGCTCGGGCTTCGAGGCCGCGTATCAGCGGTTCCGCGCCACCGCGCCGCGGCTGAGCATCGAATCGTCCACCGGCAAGGCCGTGCTGCTGCTGGGCGACGGTCGCCAGGATGCGGCGCTGGACCAGCTCACCGAGGCCGCGGCCCTGCGCACCCTGCCGCCATCGGTCGCGGCCCTGCACGCCTGGCTGCAGCTTCAATCGCCCCCCGACGGCGAGCTCTCGGCCGCCCACGCCGGAGCGGTGCTCCAGCATCTAGGTCCGGCCTTCGAGACGCCGCCGGAGGAATTTTCAATGTACATCGTGCATGCGCTGACGCAGGCGGCCATCGGCCGCTGGTCCGAAGCCCGCCGCGACATGCTCGACGGCAAGCGCCGATATCGCGGCACCTGGCCACCGGCCGAAAGCATCTACACCCAGTGGTGTGGCGCCGTCAGCGGCCCTCAGGCCAAGTTCCTCGACGCCACCATCTCCGTCCTCTGGAACCTGCCCACCCCCGCCGACTTGCGCATCCGCCTGGTGGATCAGCTCGTCAAGGCGCTCACCGGACCGGACGACGCGCAGCGCCGCGGCATTCCCCCCGCCGAGATCCGCTCGATGACCGGCTGGAGCCATTACCGCCTGGCGCGGTCCTGGGCCGAACGCGACGACCGCGCCAACGTACTCAAACACGCCAGGCTGGCGCTCCAGCTTCACTTGCCAAACCTCGGCGTCGATACGTTCAAGGACGACCCTGTCATCCAGGCCTGGAACAACGAAGACGACTTCGCTCGCCTCTATGCCGAGTTCGCCAAGCCATGAACGCGGATGACCCCAGCGACGATGAGCTAGTCCTGCGGGGCAAATCCGGCGACGCCCCGGCCTTCGCCGCGCTCTCCGAGCGACATCGCGCCAACCTCGTGCGCATGGCCACGCTCTTGGTCGGCGATCCCGACGAGGCCGAGAGCATCGCCCAGGAAGCACTGGCGCGAGCCCTGGCCGGCATCTCAACCTATAATCCCCAAACTCCCTTCTTGGCCTGGATTCGCGGAATTGTGCTCAATCTAACGCGTGAACACCATCGACGGGTCAGGCGTCACGCCAGCCCGACCGACCCCAGCGCGCTTTCCTCAGCGCCCGACGAACAGGGGCGGCGGCAGGGCGTCCTCTCGACGATCCTCCACGACGAGATGGCCACCAAACTCTGGTTAGCGATCGGACAGCTCCCCGAAGCCTACCGCGAAGCCGTGCTGCTGCACTACGTCGAGGGTCTCGACTATTCCCAGATTAGCCAGATTACCGGAATTTCCGCCGGTGCGTTACGCGTGCGGGCGATGCGCGGCCGTAGCCTGCTGCGCGGGGAGCTGGGGGCAGTCGTCGACACCTGGCTTCGCTCGGGGCCGGAACAGGAGTTACGCAGTTGATTTTTCGTGCTCCCTGGAGGGAGAAGGCCAGTTGAGGGGCTCTATTACCTCCCGGCCCTCATCCGCCGCTGCGCGGCACCTTCTCCCAGTGGGAGAAGGGATGATCGCGTCGGCCGGAAATCCGCGCTGATCTGTAACATTTCGCCGCGATTGGCAAACTTTCTCTGGAGTCGAATGGATTCGCGGGCTGCAACGCATGCCCTCATGCGGGCATCGCCGGCAGCCATCCGGAGACCATGCATGCGTGTCCGCTCTTGCGTGAAGGTCGGCCTGGCCGGCTTTTGCCTCCTCTTGATTGCGAAGGGGGTGCGCAGTGAGGAACCCGACCTCTTCGAGAGCCAGGTGCGCCCTCTGCTCGCCCAGCACTGTTACAAGTGCCATGGTCCGGTGAAGCAGAAGGGGGGCATTCGCCTCGACGGGGCCGACCATCTTGCCAAGGCCGTCGCTGGTGAGGGTCCGGTGGTGGTTCCGGGCGATCCCGCGCATAGCCGGCTGATCAAGGCCGTCTTGTACTCCGACGAGTCGGAATCCAAGATGCCGCCGGCGGGTAAGCTGCCCGACTCGGCGATCGATGCGCTCTCGCAGTGGGTCAAGGATGGTGCGGCCTGGCCGGCGGAGAAGAAGCCAGAGGAGCAAAAGCCCCGCGCCGCGGTCAAGAAGAAGCACTGGGCCTACCAGGCGGTGAAGCGGCCGGAAGAGCCCGCGGTCAAGGACGCCTCCTGGCCTGCTTCGCCGGTCGACCGGTTCATCCTGGCGCGGCTGGAAGCTCGGGGAGTAACGCCGTCGCCCCCGGCCGATCGCCGCACTTTCTTACGCCGACTCACGTTCGACCTGACCGGTTTGCCTCCCACCGAGGCCCAGATCGACGCCTTCGATTGCGACCCGAGTCCGGACGCCACCACCCGGCTCGTCGATCGCTTGCTCGGTTCCCGCCAGTTCGGCGAGCGATGGGCCCGGCACTGGCTGGACGTCGCCCGCTATGCCGATTCCAAGGGTCCGATCACCAAGAGCGAGATCGCTTATCCCTCGGCCTTCACCTACCGCGACTGGGTCGTCCGGGCGCTTGCCGACGACCTTCCCTACGACCAGTTCTTGATCAAGCAGATCGCCGCCGATTGCCAGATGCGGGTGCAGAACCATCCCGACCTGGCCGCGCTGGGGTTTCTAACCCTGGGCCGGAAGTTCGAGGAGAGCAAGCCGGATATCATCGACGACCGCCTGGACGTGATCTTCCGGGGCACCCAAGGAGTCTCCATCAGTTGCGCCCGCTGCCACGATCACAAGTATGATCCGATCTCGATTGGCGATTATTACGCGCTCTACGGCGTCTTCGCCGGCGCGAAAGAAAAGCACGAGGTGATCATCTTCGGGCCCCAGGATCGGCTGGCGGCGCAGGCGCACGCGGCCGAGCTTTTTGCACGCTCGCGTGATCTGGAGCATTTTCTGGAGGTCGAGCGGAAGCATCTCTACGGCGGCGACCACAGGCGCAAGGCTTCAGCCTACCTGCTGGCCGGGCAAGAGGCTCTCAATCGCGCAGCGGCAAGTGCAAACGCCAGCGCCAGCACCGTCGTGGCTGAGCCAACCAAGGAGGATTCGAACCATGCCCGTCCCGACGGACTCAATCCGGTGGTCGTCGAGCTGTACAAGACCGTGCTCGAAAACACCAGAGACATCCATCATCGCGTACTGGCCCCCTGGCATGCGTTCGCTCAGCTCCGGCCCGATGAGTTCGCGACGCGGGGCAAGATCTTGGCCGCGGAATTGGCCGCCAACGAAGACCCGGACAAGCCGCTGGCGGTTCTGGTCTCCCGGCTCTTCGCCGGCAAGCCGCCCGCGGACCTCGCCGACCTGGCCGGGCGGTACGGGAAGCTCTTCGCCGCGATCTCCCGGAAGTGGGATAAGCAGCTTGCCGAGGCCGACAAAGCCGACCGGCCCCGGCCGACCGAGCTGGTCGACGACGCCGAGGACGAGATTCGCCGGGTCATCTGCGGTCCGGCCGCGCCGCTGGACGAGCGGGCTATCGGCGAGATCAACGACAAGTTCGACCCCGAGCGCAAGGCGAAGCTCGAGGCGCTCGAGAAAGCCGTGCTCGACTGGAAGAACGACAAGTCAGCGCCCCCCCTGGCCCGGGTGCTCGAAGAGCCCGAGGAGCCGCCGCCGGCGCGCGTCTTCAAGCGCGGTAAGTTCGAGGACCCCGGCGAGGAAATCCCCCGTCAGTTCCTGCCCATCCTGGCCGGGCCGGATGCCAAGCCGTTTACCGAAGGAAGCGGTCGTTATGAGCTGGCCAAGGCCATCGCGTCGAAGGACAACCCGCTGACGGCGCGGGTGTGGGTCAACCGGGTCTGGGCGCACCTCATAGGTCGGGGACTGGTCGGCACGCCCAGTGATTTCGGCGTCCGGTCCGACCCTCCCACGCATCCCGAGCTCCTCGACTGGCTAGCCTGTGCCTTGATGGAAGACGGCTGGTCGACCAAGCGCTTGATCCGCACGATCGTCCTTTCCCGGACCTATCAGCAATCTTCAAACGACCGTGCCGACGCCCGCGAGATCGACCCGGCCAACGAGCTTTACTGGCGTGCCAACCGCAAGCGGCTGGAGCTTGAGCCCCTGCGCGACGCCATGCTTATGACGGCCGGATCGCTCGATTTGACGGTCGGCGGCCGGTCCGTGAACCTGGCCGACGAGCCCGACTGCCGGCGCAGGACTTTGTACCTGGCTGTCCGCAGAGAGAACCTCCCCACGCTCTTCCGGTCCTTTGATTTCGCCAACCCGGACATGCACGTCCCCGCCCGGCACGAGACGACCGTGCCCCAGCAAGCGCTCTATTTGCTCAACAGTCCGTTCGTGGCCGAAGCAGCCCGGGCCCTGGACCGCAGGGCTTGGGGCGAAACCGGGGATGACGAAGTCCAGTGGGTGCGCCGGGCCTACCGGATCGCGCTGGGGCGGGAACCAGGCAGCCAAGAGCTCGATCGCGCGCGAGCCTTCCTCGCGGCGGCCTCGAGCGCGAGCGCCCTTGTCCGTGGCCCCGGCCCCGCCAGCCCTTCCCTCTCGCCGCGCCAGAAGCTGGCCCAGGCCTTACTCATGAGCAACGAATTTGCATTTATCGATTAACGAGGATGACAGTTGAGTTACGGGCAGAGTTGTGCTTTATTCCTTCTCCCTGCAGGGAGCGGGGGGAACCCCGCTTGCGGGGTCGGGCCGGTACGGCCGGATGAGGGGGGCACGGTGGCGATCGCCTGCGTCAGTCCCTCATCCGCCCCTGCGGGGCACCTTCTCCCAAGGGGAGAAGGCAGGACCGGAGCCGCCTCCTTTCTAACGGAGCCGACATGAACGCCCAGCAAGCCCAAGAAGCGGCCCGGCCGGTGCTCTCTCCGCCGCTCTCGCGCCGAGCGTGGCTGGCCCGCGCCGGTTCGGGCTTCGGCGGCGTGGCCTTGGCTGCCATGCTCGCCCAGCACGATCGAGCCAAGGGCGGCGAACGTGCAAGCGCCGGCACGGACCAGACGCAGAATTCAAAGCGCGCGCGAGCCCCTCATTTCGCTCCCAAGGCCACGCAGGTCATCCACGTGTTTCTGGAAGGGGGCCCCAGCCACGTCGATCTCTTCGACCCCAAGCCCGAGCTCTCGCGCCAGGATAACAAGCCGATTCCCGTCCCGGGTGAAAACCGCAAGGCGCAGGCGTTTGGCTCGCCTTTTCGCTTCGCCCAGCGGGGCAATTCGGGACTGGAGATCAGCGATTTGCTTTCCCTGACGGCCGGGCATGCCGACGAGCTCTGCCTGATCCGGTCCATGCACGGCGACGAGGCCGCGCACGAGTCGGCGATGCTCCAGATGAACTGCGGCAACGGACGGCTCGCCCGGCCCAGCGTCGGCTCGTGGGTGACTTACGGGCTCGGACGCGAAGATCAGAACCTGCCGGAATTCGTGGTCCTCTACGACGGCGGCCCGCCGGTCAAAGGGGTCGAGAACTGGCAGTCGGCCTTCTTGCCGGCGACCTGCCAGGCCACGGCCGTCGATACCCAGCACCGTGACGTCGCCCGCTTGCTCGAGCACATTCACAGCCCGTTCGCCTCAGCCGCCGAGCAGCGGCTTCAACTCGACCTGATCAAGAACCTGGATCGCATTCATGCCGCCGGGCACGGCGACGACCCACGCCTGGCCGCGCGGATCGGATCGTTCGAGATGGCCTTTCGCATGCAGGCCGCGGCGACCGATGCGTTTGACATCACCCGCGAACCGGCCAGCAGCCGCGAGCTTTACGGCGATAGCCCCATCGGCCGGCAGTGCTTGCTGGCCCGTCGCTTGATCGAGCGCGGCGTGCGCTTCGTCCAGGTCTACTGCTCGGGCTGGGATCATCACGACAACCTGACGGAGGGCCTGCGCACCCTCGCGCCGAACCTTGACCGGGCCTTTGCCGGCCTGCTCTGCGACCTGAAGCGGCTGGGCCTGCTGGGCCAGACGCTGGTCGTCTGCGGCGGCGAGTTCGGCCGGACCCCCATCGCCGACGGCATGCTCACTTCCAAGAAGCTGGGCCGAGGCCACAATAACCGGGGTTTCTCGACCGTTTTGGCCGGCGGCGGCGTCAAGGCGGGTTTTGCCCACGGCAAAACCGACGAGTTCGGCTTCCAGGCGGTCGAGGGGAAGGTGCACATCCACGACCTTCACGCCACGATGCTTCATCTCCTGGGACTCGATCACGAGCGCTTGACGTATCGCTACGCGGGCCGAGACTTCCGCTTGACCGACGTGCGGGGACGGGTGGTCAAGGAAGTGCTGGCCTAATTGACAATCCCACTCAGGGCGTTGCCCTGGGCTCTATTGTTCTGGCCCTATGTACCGGTCTTCGTCGCACCGAAGGAGCAGAAGAGCCAGCCCAGGGCAACGCTCTGGGAACGTCCTACAGCTCGCTCGCCTTCTTCAGTTTGCTCGCTTCGCCCCAGCGCACGAATGCGGCGACGGCTTTTTTCAGGAACGCGTCGAAGCCCTCGGTCTGGAAATCGGCCAGGGCGAATCCAGTGATGATGATCTCCTGAAACATTCCGTCGTTCGTGAGCTTCACCCGCGGGGCATCGCTGAGCACTGGAACGGGGCTCTCGTGGAACGGCAGCAGCCCCAGTTGCGCTTTCAGAGTTGCTTCCTTGAACGTGTTGCGCGGGACGAAGAAGCGAAGCGCGACGATCCACTCGGCCGAGGTGGCCGCGATAAGGAAAGCTAACCTGCCCGTGCGGCGCTTATTGAGGCTGTCGATGCGCACTAGGCCGCGGTGGGACCAGTCGATCATCGCGAACTGGTCCTGTCCCAGGGCTAGGACCCGATCGACGACGTGCTCGAGGATGTGGCCGTCCCATAGGACAGGGCGGCCGTTGCGGGCAACCCGGTCCCGCGTGTGCCATTTTCGGCCGTCGATCTCCCAGGGCGCCTGGGCCGTCGGGATGGACTCGGACTCCGCGTTGTGTTTGCCTTTGCCTTGATTCTTGTCCTTCCCCGCGCCCTTGTCCTTACCGCTCCTGGCTCGGCCGTCCAAAGCCGGCCTGGCTGCCTCGATCGCTTTGCGGGCAGCCGCCTTGGGATCGAACCGCGGCCGCTCGGCGAAGGGACCGGCGGCAAGCAAGCTGCCCAGGAACTTGGCGGTATGGCTGCGCGGGCTCTTGGCCACGTCTTCGGGTGTTCCCTGGGCCACCAGCTCGCCACCGCCATGGCCCGCTTCGGGGCCGAGGTCGAGGATCCAGTCGGCCGTCTTGATCACTTCCAGGTTGTGCTCGATGACGACCACGGTATTGCCCAGGTCGGAGAGGCGATGAATCACCTCCAGCAGCTTCTTGATGTCGTCCAGATGCAGCCCGGTGGTTGGCTCGTCGAGGATGTAAAGCGTTTTGCCGGTATCGGGCCGGGCCAGCTCGGCGGCTAATTTGACGCGCTGGGCTTCGCCGCCTGAGAGCGTGGGCGCTGCCTGGCCCAGGGAAATGTAGCCCAGACCGACATCGTGCAGGGTCGTGAGGATGCGGCGGATGCGCGGAACTCCGTCGAAAAGTTCCAGGGCGGTATCGACCGACATGTCGAGCACATCGGCGATCGTCTTGCCGTGGAACTTGACGGCCAGCACCTCGGGGGTGAAGCGAGCGCCGTCGCAGGCGTCACAGGTGATCCAGACGTCAGGCAGGAAGTGCATCTCGATGCGCTTCTGCCCTGCGCCCTCGCAGGCCTCGCACCGGCCGCCGGCCGCGTTGAAGCTGAACCGGCGGGCCGTGTAGCCGCGGACCTTGGCTTCCGGCAGCTTGGCGTAGAGCTCGCGGATCAAGTCGAAGACGCCGGAGTACGTCGCCGGGGTCGAGTTGGGCGTCGATCCCAGCGGGGTCTGGTCGACGCTGATGACCTTGTCGATCTTTTCCAGCCCCTCGATGGACTCATGGGCGCCGGGGGTGAGCTGGGCCCGGTGCAGCTCTTTGGCCGCGGCCTTCCAGAGGATGTCCTCGACCAGCGAGCTCTTGCCCGAGCCGCTGACGCCCGTCACCACGGTGACGATCCCCAGTGGAATCCGCACGTCCAAATCTTTGAGGTTGTTTTGGCGGGCGCCACGGATCAAGATTGCCGCGTCGGATTTGTCATCGACCGCGCGGCGATTGGTCGGAATCGGGATCGCGGCTTTGCCGCTTAGGTACTGGCCGGTCAGCGACTGGGCCTTGGCCTTGACCTTCGCGGGAGGGCCCGCGGCCGTGATCGTGCCGCCATGCGGACCTGACCCCGGACCGAAATCGACGAGGTGGTCGGCCGACTCGATGATCTCGCGATCGTGCTCGACGACGACGAGGGTGTTGCCCAGGTCGCGGAGGTGCCGCAAGGCGGCGAGCAGCCGCGCATTGTCGCGGGGGTGCAGGCCGATCGTGGGCTCATCAAGGACGTAGAGCACACCCGTGAGTCCGCTGCCGATCTGGCTGGCCAAGCGGATGCGCTGGCTCTCGCCGCCGGAAAGGGTGGGCGTGCCCCGCGCCAGGCTCAGGTAGTCCAAGCCGACGCCGACCAGGAAGGTGAGCCGGTCGCGGATCTCGCGCACCAGGTCGCCGGCGATGTGTTGCTCGTCCCCGCTGAGCTTGAGCTTCTTGAAGAAGTCAAGCGCCTGGCCCAGCGGCCAGCGGCTGATCTGGTCCAAAGTGTAACCATGGAACCGGACGGCCGCCGCATCGTCGCGCAAACGGCCGCCCATGCACGCTGCGCAGGGGACGTCGTCGACCATTCCCTGGAGCTTCCAGCGATAGACATACGAAACCCGCCCGGCTTCTTCGATGGCCGGAAAGAGCCCCTTGTACTGGAACGAAAAACCCGGCTGTCCTGTCGATTCATCGGCCGCGACGGCTTTCCCTTCTCCCTGGAGGGAGAAGGTGGCCGAAGGCCGGATGAGGGGGTCGCGCGAGCGGTCGCTGTCATGGGGGCCCTCATCCGCCGCTTCGCGGCACCTTCTCCCGGGGGGAGAAGGTTGATGAGCAACGGTGTACCAGGTCTCGCCGGCTCCATGGAGCAAGATCCGCCGATGACGGCCGTCCAGGTCGTCGAAAGGAACGTCCAGGTCGATGCCCTCGGCCTCGGCCAGAGCGGCGATCATCCGCGCGAAGAGCGGATTCTGGTCCAGTTCCGGCCAGACGGCGATGGCTCCGGCCCGGACGCTTTGCCGGGGGTCGGGAATGAGCACCGCTGGGTTGGCGCCATGCTGCGTTCCCAGGCCCTCGCAGACCGGGCACCAGCCCAGCGGGCTGTTGAACGAGAAGTTGTGCGGCGAGAGCTCGAGAAAGCTGCGGCCGCACCGATCGCACGAGCGGTGCTGGCTGTAGCGATCGACGTGCCAGTGCGGCTCATCGGCATCGTCTCCCACCCGGGCGACGTGCACGAGGCCCTTGCCCAGATCGAGCGCAGAAGCGACCGAGTCGGCCAGCCTTGAGCGGGTCGACCGGCGCACGACGGCCCGGTCGATCACCACCTCAAGGCGGTGCTTGCGGCGATGGCTGAGTTTGGGCGGACTGTCCAGATCGACCGAGCTGCCGTCGACGCGGACCCGCGCGAAGCCCGAGGCGCGAAGCTCGTCCCAGAGCGTCTCGAAGGTCTCACCGTCGCGGCGCTCCAGGGGAGCCATGATGAAGACCTTCGTCCCTTCGGCCAGGTGCAGGATCTTCTCGACGATCTCGTCGGCGGTCTGGGTGCCGATGGGAAGGCCGCAGCCCGGGCAGTGGGGATGGCCCAGCCGGGCCATCAAGATGCGCAGGTAGTCGTGGATCTCGGTGACGGTGCCGACGGTCGAGCGCGGGCTCTTGCTGGTCGTCTTCTGCTCGATGCTGATCGCCGGCGAGAGCCCGCTGATCCGTTCCACCCGCGGCTTCTGGAGCGGGGCGAGGAACTGTCGGGCGTAGCTCGAGAGGCTCTCGACGTATCGCCGTTGGCCCTCGGCGTAGAGGGTGTCGATCGCCAATGAGCTCTTGCCCGAGCCGGAGGGTCCGCTGCAGACGGTCAGCTTGTGCCGGGGAATGTCCAGGTCGATACCCTTGAGATTGTGCTGGCGAGCACCCCGCACGGCGATGACGTCATGGCCCTCCTCGCTGGAGCGCGTCTTGCGACCTTTGGACGTGCGTGAGCCGGCCGCGGCGATTCCCACCCGGCGCTCGTGGTCGGGCTTGAGTACCCGCTGCAGCGCGATTCCGGTTTGGCTCGCGCTCACGCGGGCGATTTGCTCGGGCGAGCCCTGGGCGACGAGCTGGCCGCCTGCTTCACCCCCCTCGGGGCCCAGGTCGATGACCCAGTCGGCCGTCTTGATGACGTCCAGGTTGTGCTCGATCACCACCACCGTGTTCCCCTGCGCCGTGAAGCCGTGCAAAACCTCCAGCAGCTTCTTGACGTCGTCGAAGTGCAGCCCGGTGGTTGGCTCGTCGAGGATGTAGAGCGTTTTGCCGGTGCTCTTCTTCACCAGCTCGCGCGCCAGCTTGATGCGCTGGGCCTCGCCGCCGGAGAGCGTGGGCGAAGGCTGGCCCAGCTTGATGTAATCAAGCCCCACGTCGTGCAGCGTCTGGAGCGATGCGGCGATCTTGGGAATGTTGGCGAAATGCTCGAGCGCTTCCTGGACGTCCATGTCGAGCACGTCGCTGATGCTCTTGCCCTTGTAGCGGACGTGGAGGGTCTCGCGATTGAACCGCTTGCCCTCGCAGACCGGGCAGGTGACCCAGACGTCGGCGAGGAAGTCCATTTCGAGGCGGTTGGAGCCGTTGCCCTCGCAGGCCTCGCACCGGCCGCCGGGGACGTTGAAGCTGAACCGTCCGGCCTGGTAGCCCCGCGCTTTGGCCTCGGGAAGCTTCGTGAAGAGGTCGCGAATCAGGTCCAGCAGCTTGATGTACGTGGCCGGGTTGGAGCGGGGCGTGCGGCCGATCGGCGATTGATCGATGTCGATGACCTTGTCCAGCTCTTGGGTTCCGTCGATCCGGTCGTGGGCGCCGGGGGTGGTCTGGGCCTTGTTCAGGTCGCGCAGCAGGGCCTCGCGGAGGATGTCGCCGACCAGCGAGCTCTTGCCCGAGCCGCTGACCCCCGTCACGCCGATGAACAGCCCCAGAGGCAGCGCGACATCGATATTCTTGAGGTTGTTGTGGCGGGCGCCCCGGACGGTCACGTACCGGCCGTCGGGCTGCTTGCGCACCTCCGGCACGGCGATGGCGGCACGGCCGCAAAGGTAGGCGCCGGTGATGCTCTCCTTGGAGCGCGTCAGGTCGCGGAGCGTTCCCTGGGCGACGATCGCGCCCCCCTTGACGCCGGGTCCCGGGCCGAAATCGACCAGCCAGTCGGCCGCGCGCATCGTGTCTTCGTCGTGCTCGACGACGATCACCGTGTTACCCGCGTCGCGCAGCTTTTGCAAGGTGGCGATCAGGCGGTCGTTGTCGCGCGGATGCAGGCCGATCGAGGGCTCATCCAAGATGTAGAGCACGCCGACTAACCCCGCCCCCACCTGGCTGGCCAGACAGATGCGCTGGGCCACGCCGCCGGAGAGCGAAGGCGCCGAGCGGTCCAGCGTCAAGTAGTGCAGACCCACGTCGGTGAGGAACTTGAGGCGGCCGCGAATTTCCTTGAGAAGCTCCTCGGCGATCGTCCGCGAGACGGGATCGAGCGGAACGAGGCCTTCATCCGCCGCGCCGGATTTACCTTCTCCCATCGGGAGAAGGTGGCCGGAGGCCCGATGAGGGGGCGCGTTGATGATCGCCGGCGCCTGCCCCTCATCCGCCGCCGCGATTTTCCCATCTCCCATCGGGAGAAGGTGGCCGGAGGCCCGATGAGGGGGCGCGTTGACGATCGCCTGGTTCAGCCCCTCGTCGGCCGCCGCGATTTTCCCTTCTCCCATCGGGAGAAGGTGGCCGGAGGCCGGATGAGGGGGCGCGTTGACGATCGCCTGGTTCAGCCCCTCGTCGGCCGCCGCGATTTTCCCTTCTCCCATTGGGAGAAGGTGGCCGGAGGCCGGATGAGGGGGCGCGTTGACGATCGCCTGGTTCAGCCCCTCGTCGGCCCCTTCGGGGCACCTTCTCCCAGGGGGAGAAGGTTGATTCTCCGGGTCGGCCAGCGCGTCGAAGAACCCAGCGGCCTGGCCGATGGGCATGGCGCCGATCTCGACGAGCGTCTTGCCGCCCACGCGGACCGCGCGGGCCCGGGCATTGAGCCGCGACCCCCGGCAGTCCGGGCAAACCATGCTCCGCATGTAGGGTTCGAGCTGGGCGCGCAGAGGACCGCCGGCCGCTTTCTGATAGCCGGCCAGAAGCACGGTGGCCGCGCCCGGCCAGGGTTCGGCGTGCGACCAGACGCGCCCCTTGTTCTTCCAGTGGCAGACGATTTGCCGGTCGCCTGCGCCGTACAGCCAGACTTTTCGGAACCGCTCGGCCAGGTCGCGCCAGGGGCCCCTGAGCATGGTTCCCTTGGGGGGACCGTAGTCGTCGGCCTCGAAGTTGGCCGCGACCCCCTCGAAGAGGTGCCTGCGCCACTTGCCGATCTCTTTGATCGGCCCGATGGGAGCGATCGCGCCGTCCCAGACCGAGAGCGACCGGTCGGGAACCAGAAGCTCGGGATCGAAGTCGTGCCGCACGCCCAGGCCCTCGCAGGACGGGCACATGCCCTGCGGACTGTTGAAGGAAAAAAGCTGCGGACTGGGCGGGTCGAAGCTGAGCCCGCAATAGGTGCAAGCGTGATGCGACGAGAGCAGGCGATCGGGTTGGCCCTCCACGGCGACGATGACCGTCCCCTCGCCCAGCTTCAGAGCCTGCTCGACGGCCTCGGCCAGCCGCGCGCGGATGCTGGGACTGGCCTTCAGGCGGTCGATGACCACCTCGATATTGTGCTTGATCTGACGGTCGAGCGCCAGGTCGTCGGAGAGGTTATGAACCTGGCCGTTGACCCGTGCCCGTACGAACCCAGCGCGGGACAGCTCGGCGAAGAGGTCTTTATATTCGCCTTTCTGACCCCGAACGACCGGCGCCAGCACGCTATAGGCCGTTCCGGAGGGCAGCTCGAGGATTCGCGCCACGATCTGCTCGCGCGTCTGGGCGGCCACGGGCCGGTCGCACTGGGGACAATGGCCCTGGCCGACCCGCGCGAAAAGGACGCGGAGATAATCGTTGATCTCGGTGATCGTGCCGACGGTCGAACGGGGATTGCGTCCGCCGGTCTTCTGCTGGATCGAGATCGAGGGCGAAAGGCCGTCGATCCGGTCAACCTCCGGCTTGGGCATCTGGCCCAGGAACTGGCGGGCGTAGCTTGAGAGGCTCTCGACGTACCGCCTTTGTCCCTCGGCGTAGAGCGTGTCGAAGGCCAGCGAGCTCTTGCCCGAGCCGGAGACGCCGGTCAGGCAGATCAGCCGTCCCCGCGGCAAGCTCAGCGAGACATCGCGCAGGTTGTGCTCGCGCGCGCCACGGATCAAAATCTCCGAACTGGCCATCCCTGGATGGTCCTCTTAGTCTTGTAGCCGACCGACTACGCAAGAATGGTCCTCGGGCGGCATTGAGCAGAATACCCCGCTGGACATCGCTGAGGGTCCAGCCCATAGCCTTCCTGTGGCGTCGCTTCGCTCCACCACAGCCACCCGGCCGGTCCGCACAGCGGCCCCTACGAGAGAGCAGATAGTATACACCTGTCTTCGGGCGCTGTCCACCTGAAGATTGTGTGACCCGCAGAGAACAGCGCCAAACAGAACGCGGGGCCCGGTCAAACCGCTTGGAGCCGGGGTTAGAGAGCGTGTAAAATGGAGCCACATCTGTAAGCAAAGTGAGTTGTGGGTAGGAAGGCGAGGGCCCGATGAGAGCTGAGAGCTTGCACGAGGTGATTCACGCCGCACCGTTCCGGCCGTTCGACCTCATGTTGGCCGACGGAACGAGGGTGCACGTCCCGCATCCGGAATACATTGCCTATCCCTCGGGGTCCCGGACCGCCGTTGTGATGGGACAGGATGAGAGCGTGCGGATTCTCGACGTCGCCCTCGTGCTCGGCATCGAGCACGGCCCGCCGGAACCGGCCGGGTTAATCGGTAAAGAAGATTAGGGCTCATGACGCTGAACCAGTTCACGCAGGCGATCCGCCGTCAGCCGTTCCGGCCGTTTCGGCTGGTGCTCGTTGACGGGCGAGAGTTCAGGGTCGATCATCCCGAGTTCGCCGCCCGACCCCGCACGCGGGGTTCCCCCCGCCGCCGCGGGCGGGAAGTGACCTTCTACGCGGGCGACAACACGCAACACTTCATCGATGCCCGGCTTATCGCCGAAGTGGTGACGGAGACCGTCGAGGAACCAGCGCAGGCGAGCGCCCCCAGCGGTGGGGAGTGACCCGTCGCTAGAGTGAGCGTCCCAGGTGGGCTTCGGCGTCAGTCTCCGGGGGCACGTTTGCCCTAGCGCACGCGTGGCCCCGAGGGTCACATAGGGTCCGCTCCGTGGCTCGCCTTGTCCGGATCTGGTTTCCTTCTCCCCCTGGGAGAAGGTGGCCGGAACGGCCGGATGAGGGAACGTGCGGGCCAGCGCTTGCACCTGCCCCTCATCCGCCCCTGGGGGCACCTTCTCCCCGAAGGAGAAGGAAACCCGCCTCCGCCGCATCTCGACTCAATAGTAAATAGCGCTGGATCCCCGCCCCGAAGAAGGGGTCCAAGCGTGACCTAGGCTTGGAATGGAGGTGCGTTGCGCTTGTTGGCTGCGCGCGGTGGAAGCCGGCTCCTTGCCGAAGAGGTCTTCCCATGACGGGCAAGTTCTGGCGATTGGTGACGCGGACACGGACACAGACAAAGCTCGCTTCCCGGCGGCCGCGCCGGGCGAAGCCCTGCCTGGACCTTCTGGAAGAGCGCACGCTCCTCAGCTTCGGCTCACCTTCGGTGTTTAACACGGGGGCGAACAATGCCGCCGTGGCCGTCGGTAATATCTTCGGCGACACGTTCCCCTCCGGCGGTGCCATTCCCGACGTCGTCACCGCGAGCACCAGCGGTTCCATCATCATCGCCCGGGGTAAGGGCAATGGCACCTTCCAGACGCCCATCCGCTTGAGCACGTCGGCGGCATCGTTGTTGTCGGTCACGCTGGCGAACCTGCGCGGCAACACTGGACCCGAGGACATCATCGCGGCGGACCCGACCGGCAACGAAGTCTGGGTGTTCCTGAACCAGGGGAACGGCACGTTCGGGGCTCCCACGGCCTACAGCACCGGCAATGGCTCGAGCCCGCTGGACGTCGTTGCGGCCGACCTCGGCAACGGTCAAATCGATCTTCTCACCGCGAATTCTGCGGACAACACCGTCAGCGTGCTGCTGGGCAACGGTGACGGCACGTTCCAGACGCACCAGGATTTCCCCGTCGGCGCCCAGCCCATGGCGCTGGCGGTCGGCGACCTGAACAATGACGGTCATCCTGACGTCGTCACGGCGAACCACGCGGGCAATTCCGTCAGCGTGCTCCGCGGCAATGGAGACGGCACGTTCCAGTCGGCGCTCGATATTCCCATCACCGTCGTCGTGAATAACCTGGTCTCTCGAGCGTCGGCTCCGGTGGACGTGGCGCTGGGCGACTTCAATGGGGATGGCAACCTTGACATCGTGACGGCCAATTCCGGAACCGCCAGCGTCACGGTCATGGATGGTAATGGCGATGGAACCTTCGGGATCGAGCAGAACATCGTCGTCGACACCTTGTTACCCACCGATCCACCCAGTGCCGTCGTAGCGGCCGACCTCGATGGCGACGGCCATGTTGACATTGCCTACACGGAACCCGGTCGCGGCGCCATCGGTGTGCTTGTCGGCAAGGGGGACGGCACCTTTGCCAGCCCGGTCGAGTATCTCGCGAGCCAAAATCCGGTGGCGATGGCGGTTGACAACCTCAACGGGGACTACACCTCCCTGCCCAAGCCGCGACTGGATTTGGTCACGGTCGACTCGACCGATACCCAGGCCGCCGTTCTGCTCGGTCAAAAGTACACATCCACCACGACTCTCACCCTCAGTGCGACAGCGACGACGTACAACAGCCCGGTGAGTCTGAGCACAGTCGTCTCGGGCGGTGTCGTCCCGTCAGGCCTGAGCGTGACCGGCTCGTGCCAGGTTTACATCGATGGCCAGGCCACGGGCAGCCCGATCTCGATCGGCAGCAGCGGATCCACACCCGACAACATGACGGTAGGCACGCACAGGCTCTACGTCGTGTACATGGGAAATGCCGACTTTCAGCCCAGCACGTCGGCCACGGTGACGCTCACCGTGAACCCTGCTCCCCTGACCGTCACGGCCGTCAACCAGAGCCGAACCTACGGCAACGTCAATCCACCCTTCACGTACGCCATCACCGGCTTTATGGGCAGCGACTTCCTGAATCAGACCGAGCTCTCCGGCGCTCCCGTGTTTTCGACGACAGCCGTGGATCGGACCAGCCCAGTCGGCACGTACCCGATTACCATCACGCAAGGGACCCTGGCCTACGCGGACCCGAACTACACGCTCAGTTCCGCGCAGTTCGTCACCGGTAAGCTGACGATCGCGCCAGCGCCCCTCACGATCAGCGCGGCGAACGTAAATCGTCCGTACGGTCAGGCGAACCCTGCACTTTGGTTCGGTTACAGTGGATTCGTCAACGGTGAGACTCTGGCAACCAGCGACTTGCGAGGCACGCCGAGCCTGGCGACACTCGCCACGCCGGCCAGTCCCGTCGGGAACTACGTGATCGACCTGGGCGCAGGCTCGCTCACATCCACGGATTACACCTTCACGTTCGCGTCCTCAACGCTGACGGTGACGCCGGCGGTGCTGACCGTCACGGCCGGTCACGCGACCCGCGTCTACGGCGCCTCGGCCCCCGCACTGAGTTATACGATCACCGGGTTCGTCAACGGTGACACCGCCCCCACAGCCGTGACCGGCACGCCCAGCCTTGATGTGCCCGGCAGCTCCGTGGGGACGTACGCCTTTACGCCAGGGCTGGGAACGCTCCAGGCCGCCAACTACACGTTTGCATTTCAGCCCGGCACGCTGACGGTGACCCCGGCGACGCTCACCGTCGCGGCCCAGAACGCAAGCCGCACCTACGGCGCGGCCAACCCCACGCAGACCTACGCGATCACCGGATTCGTCAATGGCGAGACCGCGGGCACCAGCGGACTCTCCGGTGCGCCGTATTTGTCCACGACAGCCACCACAACTAGCCCGGCCGGGACGTACCCGATTGTCCCCTCGCTGGGAACGCTGGCGGCGAACAACTATATCTTCGCCTTCCAGACCGCGACCCTGACCGTGACGCCGGTAGCGCTGACCGTCGCGGCCGTCAATCAGAGCCGGACTTACGGCGACTTGAACCCCGCCTTCACCTACAGCATCACCGGCTTCGTGGGCAGCGACTTTTTGAATCAGACCGAGCTGTCAGGCTCGCCTTCCTTCTCAACGACGGCCGTGGATCGGATCAGTGCCGCGGGCGTGTACCCGATCAACATCACGCAAGGGACCCTGGCGTACGCGGACCCGGATTACACCTTCAATTCGGCGCAATTTGTTTCCGCCAGGCTGACGATCACGCCGGCGCCTCTATCGATCGCCCTGAACCTGCCCGCCGCCGAGCTGACGCGCTCCTACGGCCAGGCGAATCCCAACCTGATCAACTTGACCAAGGACAACCTCCGGTACACGGGATTCGTCAATGGCGATAACCAGGACAATGCCCTGTCCGGAGCGCCCAGCGTCTCGACCCTGGCAACCTCGTCCAGTCCGGTCGGGTCGTATCCGATCACGGTCGCGGCCGGGTCGCTCTACTCGCCGAACTACACCTTCACGTTCCAGTCTGCGACACTGACGGTCGCTCCGGCAGTCCTGACCGTCACGAGCGTCCTGGCGACCAGCCAGTACGGCTCCACGACCGAGACCACGCAGAGCTACACGATCACCGGCTTCGTCAATGGCGAGACTCTGGGAACCAGCGACGTGACGGGCACGCCCGGGGTCGCGACCTCGACCACGGCTACGAGCTCGGTTGGGACCTACTTCGGCACGCCCAGTCTGGGAACGCTCAAGTCGACGAACTACACGTTCCAGTTCGCCACCACCCCCGGTACGGGAACGCTCACGATCACGCCGGCGGTCCTGACCGTCGCGGCCGACGACATTTCCCGTTATTACGGCCTTCCCAACCCTGCGCTGGCTTTTGCGATCAGTGGCTACGTCAACGGCGAGACCGCGGCCACCAGCGGCCTGACGGGGGCGCCTGCTCTGTCGACGACAGCCACCGTGGCGAGCCCCGTGGGAACCTATCCGATCACCCTCTCGCAAGGGACCCTGGCGGCATCGAACTACAATTTCCAGATCGTCACCAAGCCCGGCACGCTTACCGTCGCCACGGCCCGGCTGATCGTCGCGGCCAGTAGCACCCAGCGCTCGTTTGGCACGCCCAACCCGGCGTCCTTCAACTGGGTCCTGATGCGCGAAGACGCACCCCAGACCGCGATCACAACGGCGGACCCGGACCCGGGCCTCTCCGGGGCGCCTGTGCTCTCGACCCAGGCGAACGTCAATAGTTCGGTAGGGACGTACTCCATCGTCCCCACCCAGGGCACGCTCAGCGTCGCCAACCCGAACTATTTCCTGGACGTGGCCAACTTCCAGGCAGGGACGTTCTCGATTACGCCAGCGACCCTCGTCATCACGGCCAACCCCGCCACGCGTACCTATGGCGCGTCCGACCCGCCGTTCACGGCCACGATCAGCGGCTTCATCATCGGGCAAAGCATCGCGAACAGTGACCTCACCGGGGCGCCCTCGTTTACCACGACAGCCACCACGACCAGCCCCGTGGGAACCTACACGATCGTTCCCGGCACGGGCACGCTCAAGTCGGCGAACTACCTCTTTGCCTTCGTCTCCGGCGTTTACACCATCACCCCCGCGTCTCTCCTGATCGAGGCCAACGACATTAGCCAGCCGTTTGGCTCGACACCGGCCCTAAGCGCCAGCTACATCGGACTGGAGAGCGGCGACACGGCGGCCAGCCTGATTGTGCCTCCAGCCCTTTCCACGCCGGCGACAATCAACAGCCTGCCCGGAAACTACCCGATCACCGTCACAGGCGCCAGCTCGCCGAATTACATCATCAGCTACCAGAACGGCACCTACACGGTCCAGCGATCGCCGACGGCGGCGACCCTCGATGGGCCGCTTCTGAGGGCCGCACTGACCTCGCCGGTGACGTTCACCGCGGCGGTGAGCTCGGGCTCAGGCGGCACGATCCCGCTCTCGGGCAATCTGACCTTCTACGACCAGTTCGGTGCGATCGGCAGCGTGCCGGTTGTGGGCGGCAAAGTGGTATTCTCGACCTCGGCGCTGCGGGTGGGTAATTATCAGATTTACGCCATCTACGGGGGAGATAACAACTACCAACCGTCGTCCACGATCACCATCTCCCTGATGATCTTCAACACGACGCCCGCTGCTGCTCCCAAACCCGCGGCTCCGGCGGTCGCTCATCACGCCAAGCCATCCCCGAAGCCGAAGCCGGCCCCCAAGCCTAAGGCACATGCGGTCGCCAAGGCCAAGCCGGCTGTGTCCAGGGCACACGCGGTTGTCCAGGGCAGGAGATAGGCCGCGATCCGCTCCAAGATCGAGATCGGCGCCGGGTTCCACGCTCACGTCTACGTGAGCGTGCCAGGCGAGCTGCGGCGTCAGTCTCCGCAGGTTGGCCCGCCATATTCGCCGGTATCGCTAGCCTGGTCTCGCCGCCGCGTCGGTCATCTACTGAAGGGACAGGAAGAATGCCCGCCACGCCTGTCCTGATCCGGTTTGGCGTGATCGGGCGGCTATGGTATGCTCAATCGTAAGGGGACTTCGTATTATGACTATCGATTTACCCGAAAACCTGGAAAGCTCGATCCTCGAAGCGGTCCATAGCGGGCAGTTCCCATCGGTAGACGCCGCCATGGCCGAAGCCGCACGTCTGCTGCTTGAGCAGATCAAACTGAACCCGGCACGTCACACGGGCAATGCCGCCGCTAGTCATCCTGCCCAGCCCGAGGGCGAACCCAGCAGCCAGGAGTTGCAGCGCCGCCTGTTCGAGGCCGGAATACTCAGCGAGATCAAGCCGCCGATTACCGACCTAACCCCTTACCAAAATCGCCAAGCCGTCCCGATCCAGGGAGAACCCCTCTCGGTAACCATCCTTCGTGAGCGGCGCTGAAGTGGCGGTTTACTTTCTCGAAGGTTTGGACTTGACCTCGGGCGAGGGCTGGGGCCTCGACCCTTTGGCGGCTTGCTGCTCACCGGTCTGCTTACCACCTGAGGAGTTGGCATCTTCCAGCTTCTCGATCGGCTGGCCTCGCTTAATCTCTTCTTGAATCTTTGCCTTCTCCAGACGCTCTTTCTTCTGTTCTTCGCGACCGTAGACAAAAATGGTCACTAAGCTGACCAGGCTAGTCATGGCTATCCCAAAACCGGCCCATCCATGCCCCAAGGCGGCTACGACCAAACTTCCACCGAGACCGATTCCACCGAGAATTCCCCCAATGACTTGACCCCGGATCGCCAGCTTGTTCTTGCTCGCGATCACGGCCTCTTCCATTTTGCGGCGGTGAGCGGACTGAGCCTCGAATTCCTCAAAAATGATGAGATTCCTCGATCAACTCGCGATAGGCATCGAGCTTGATGTATGCCGCGTTCGTATACATGATCGGATTGCCATCCGAGTCAGTCACCGGAGCACTTTCGGCGGCGGTTTCTGTGTGGCAGAGTTGGCCGCCAAAATCCATGGACCACTCCTCACGCCGGTAATGGACTTTGCCCAGTTTGGACAAGATCCTTTTAAGCCAGGTGTGGTAGTGCTCGGTCAAGTAGTATTTCTCGTGAACGTCGATCAGATCACCGAGCGTCACCAGATTCTCCAGGGCGACTGGTGGAGGTGGCGGCTGGATCACCCTAACTTCGATCGTATCTGTGCTCGTTTGCGATGCCTGTCGGACCCGGTTTATAATCTCTTCCAACCAGCCCGGCGTCTCCCGCGACAGCGTGAAAAGCAACGGCATGCGTTCGCCGATCTCCACGTCCCGACCGGTCTTTCCCTCAGGCAATCGATAAAGCCCTGTCATAAAGACATCGATTTCTACGCGATCGTCCGGGATGGTGACGAGAACCTGCCGCTGCCAGCCTCGGCCGAGCGATTGCCAACCGGAGTTGTGATTGATGTAAGCCGTGACCACGGCATAGGGAACCAGGGGATAGTTCTGTATAACCGCTCCCACTCCCGACTGCTCAAATGCCCTCTTGATTTCGAGGCACAGAGATTCGCGTTCCTGAGCGTCGTTGCCCATCGTTGAGTGTCCTCATAGGAGAAGATTCAAAATGATCCTTGGTGCATCAGAATAGATGTCTTTGAATTCACGCAGGGCCCTGGGTGATGGAAGAGGACCAGCGTGGACCTCCCGTTTCCGGATACCAAGCAGCAGCCCTTGCGCTGTTGAAGCCTCAGCAGTTAGGAAATCTCCTGTCCGGACCTTGTCCTGGTCAATCGAACCAAGGGACGTGTCCTCGACGATCGTGGGCTTCGAGGCCGGTGAGGCAGCAAGATCGACTGACGGCCCGGCGTCGTCGCCCTTCGGCTCCTCAGGATCTCGAGGCGGTACGGTCATGGGGCACGAGGTGTCCTGCATTGGCCTCGAAGCGAGCGATTGCGTGGTAGAGGTCCGCGCCGATCGCGTACCAATCCGAGGCGAGGGCTACGTAGTCAGCCTCTTCTCCGGATGGGGAATCATTGTACTCATCAAAAGTACCCCACAAATCAAGGACGCGAGCAAGCCCCTCGGTGAGAGAAGGTTGCGCGTAGAGGAGGCTGGTGTAGTCGTTCTTGCCCATGGTTAATAAGCGCCGGCAAGTGATGATCTGGAACGCACGACGCGCAGCAACAAACAGACGCCTCGATGAAGCCGCAGTGTGTTCCTAGAGTACCTTGTAATGTTGTACAACATTGCATTGTACGTCACACAACCAAAGGACAGGAAGGTCCTAGCCGTTCCCAAGCCAAGCCGCAAGGCCAGCAAGCGGCTGCTCACGCTGGAACCCGCTCGCTCGGAAATTCACGCACTCCTCCGCGCCAGGGGATAGCCCGCGATCCGCTCCAAGATCGAGATTGGCGCCAGCTCGGGATAGGCCAGGCTTTTGCGGCGGATGATGAAGGTCTGCTCCAGGGCGTACTGGCCGCTCAGGCAGGCGTGGCTGGCGCTGTCGGTGAAAACCATCCAGGCCGAGCCGGCGGGAAATTCCCATCGATCCTTGGGACAGTTCTCCTGGAACGCGGCGTCTTCCTTCATCCGGTGGTGAATCTTGAGCATGAAATTGTCGTACGGAGGACGATCGACAAGCGGCATGCCCAGCCGCGCTCCCAGGCTCACGACCGTCTGCTTCCACACATCCAAGGCCCCAGGCCGGCGCAGCAGGCCGACCTTGCCGGCAAACTGGCCGGCCAGCGCCTCGAAATGGCCCGAGGTGATCCAGACCCGGGCACGCTCGGGATGGATGTTCACGAAGATGCGCAGCAAGCGGTCACCGTGCGACGGCCGCGTCGGGAACGAATCAAAATGCAACAGATCGTTGCGTGAATGCAGGGAAACCTTCCGCCCATGCTCCTCGATCGGACGGAAACTTGCAAAGTCAACCTTCCATAAGGGCGCATACTGCTCCAGGAAGCTTGCCATGAACGCTACCGCCCGCGATGAAAACCCTCGCATGATCTCGTGCACGCGTTGGAAATCGGCCGGGTCGCGCTGATCGACCCCTTTAAGGCGGTCTTCGCCGGGCCGGTAGCTGATGTTCTTGTGCAACGCGCCTCCCGCTTGCCTTTGGGTCACGAGGAAGGCCCGCTCCTCGTCGGTCACAAGTGGGGGCGACGTGGGGAAATAGATGATATCTCCCGCCTCGAGGCCACGATATTCTTGCTGGCTGGCTGGGGTCGAGAATCGGTCTTCGTGCAGCGTGATCCGTGCCATGGCGACGTTCCATCCGTGTCAAGACAAGTGGGATTGTTCCCTCTGTACGTCCGGAGTTTCCCCTGGAAGGTGACAGATCATATCTCGGTTTTGCAATGGGGAAAGGTCAGTCAAAGGTTAAGGTTCGGGCGGATGTCGGATGCCGTCCCGTGAGTTGGTGGGGCGCTATTCCAAGCCCATGGCCGTCATGCGGGGGGAAAGACACCTTCATCGATCAGCCCGACGCGGAGCTCGACCCGGTAATCGTCGTTGATCTGAAGCAGGGCGACGGTGACGCGACCGATCGGTGTGCGGCCGATCAGATATGCTTTTTGCCAGCGGAAGTGCGTGGGCCATTTCTGACGGCGGGGATTGAAAAGCGGCGTGAGCTTGCGGGTCGTCAAGTCACGTCCGCTAATACATGCACCTTTGAATGAGTTGCAGCGGAAGCAACTGAGGGCGAGGTTTCCGGCGACAGTTGGCCCCTGGTGCTTCTTGGAGATGATGTGGTCGATCTCGAAAGGTCGATCATCCCACTCCTGGGACAGTTGGCAGTATTCGCAGCAGCCTTTCGCCCTCTGCCAGACGAGCCGGACAAGCGCCGCATCCATGGGCATCTCAGGACGTGACACGTTTCTCGGGTTTGATGCCGAGCGTGCGGCGGGCTTTGGATTTGAGAATGGCGAGCAAGTCGCCGGCCTTGCCGAAGGCGAGCATCTCTTCCTTCTCGGCGGGAGAAAGGGCGTCCTCTTGGTTTCGCGCGGCCAGGTCGTGCATCCGGGCCTTGTCGCGGTCGCTGAAACCCAGGTCCAGGATATGACGAGCCATTTCGGGGGAGAGCTGGCTCTGGTCGTTCCCAAGAATGATGCGGGCGAGGATCGTCACTTCATTTTCGCTGGCGTGGTCAGTGACGGTATTCATATGCACTCCTCTATGGCCTTCATCTACTTTAGTCTATCGCATTTGCAGCATCTTGCAAAGTCTGGACCGGCCCGGAAATACTGAAGGTTTGCGCCGTTCTGATCGCGCGCTGGGGCGCGCGGTCGGCTTGGCGCCCTGCGCTTTGCGTTGTTCCGTGCCGACGAATTGGATAAGTTGATGACAGCAAGTGCGATCTGTAACGAGGGCAGGCCGAGACAAGGGTCGAATTCCGTCGTCAAGCGGCGGGGTCGGGGAGGGCAGCGCGTGGGGATGATCGAGCGGGTTGCGGTCACGAGCGTGGCGGGCGGGCTGCTTAGGGCCCTCGTCCGGGGCGTGAGGTTTGCCCCGGTTGTCTTGGTCTTGGTCCTGGCGTTGGGAACGTCTATCCGGGCGCAAGAGTCTTCGGACTCGGAATTTCGGAGGGGCTCAAACCCAGCCTCAGGTGCAGCCTCACGTGAGGAGGACGGCGGCGGGGAACAATCGTCAGTCAGAGCGGGCGAAACCGTCGATGCCGCGCCGCGATCCGGCGACCAGGAGTCGTTCCTGTCGTGGATGTTCCACAGCTCTGGCGCTGTGCGGCTGGTGAGCCTGGTGATCGCCGCGATGTCGTTTTATCTCTTCGCGCTGGTCATCTGGATGGCGTTGCATTATCGGACGACCATCGCCGTGCCGCGAGCGCTGGTCCGCGAGCTGCAAGAGCTGCTCGATCAGAAGAAGTACAGCGAAGCCTATCATCGGCTGATCGCCGATCAGTCGCTTTTGGCGCGCATGCTGGCCGCGGGCGTCCGCAAGCTTCCCTCGGGCTTGCCCCTGGCGCAGCGGGCGCTCGAGCTGGCCAACGAAGACGCCACCATGGAGATGGAGCACCGCACCACCTATCTGGCCACCGTGGGCACGCTCGGGCCGATGATCGGACTGGTGGGAACCGTTTATGGGATGATCATGGCCTTTCGGGTGATCGCCTCGGAAGGATCGTCGCCCCAGGCCAGCCAGCTCGCCGAGGGGATCTCCACCGCGCTCATCGCCACGCTCTTGGGAATCGCCATCTCGATCCCGGCGATCTATTTCTATTCGATGTTCCGCAACCGGATTGCCCGGCTCTCGCTGGAAGTGGCGATGGCCGCCGAGCCGCTGCTCGAGCAATTCGTCCCGGGCGTGCGCGGCCAGGAATCCCCCCCAACTGCCTCTTCAGTGACGGTGCCCATGCCCATGGGAGGGCCTCCGTCCCATCCTCATCCTTTCGCCATCAGCGCAGCCCTTGCTGCCTCGTCGGAGGGGTCCCATCCCCGCTCAGCCCTGCCCCCGGCGGGGGAGTAGTCAAGTCAGGGCTGCTTTATTTAGGCGGTAGACTCCCCTCATCCGCCGCTGCGCGGCACCTTCTCCCGGGGGGAGATGGTTGATTCATACCCTCTTCCACTGGGAGAGGGTGGCCGAAGGCCGGGTGAGGGGGCAGGCTGTGGCGCCTCTTTGCCGAGAATGAAGCGGCCCCGCCTCCCCCTGCCTGAGTGCTTGCGTTTGACAGACAACTATGATATCATAAGCGAGGAATACTTCACCACGGGAAATACGCATGGAACGCATCAGTGTCCGGGTCGATGAACGCCTCAAGAAAGAGCTGGAAGCCGAAGTCAGGGGGAAGGGCGTCCGCCCCTCCGATATCGCGCGGGAAGCGCTGGAGAAGCACGTAGCCGGCGTGCCCCACGGGAGAGCCACAGTTCGCAGTTAGGTGCAGGACCTGGAATTGGCCCGACAGGCGGAACTGGACTGGCTCGCTCGGCTCGATGGATGGCGACGAGACAGCGACCGGGCGTGCGTGGGAGCAAGATCCGTGGTATAATAGTTATTTGGAGTTGCTTCTGGGAGAGAAATCGCACGGCGGAGATGCCATTAGCGACCCGTGCGCCTGCTTCGTGAGCGGTGATGATCCGGAGCTGGATCGAGACATGGCGGGTGCTGCACACAGGACCATGCCTCCGGTCGACTCGCTTGCGGCGACGATCGAACTCGAGCGGGTTTTCCTCAGCGGAAAGCTCTGACCCCGCTCCGGCGATCACGGGTCGAATCATGGTCTTTTCCATCAACCCCCAGAGGACCCCCGACCGGCTTGACCCCTGCACTGTCGCCGAGGTCAGAGCCAGTTTCCTGCGCGGAGGTATCCCCAGGACAAGAACAGACCTGGCGACAGTACCAGACGCCTTAGCCCAGAATCCCCAAGACTCACCTGGAGACTTTCCGTGCTGCATATCTTCTGCTGGATGATCGCGCTGGCGACGTACGAACAGGGTGCGGCGGAAGCAACCGACTGGTTGAAACCGCCCACCTGGTCTGGCAATTATTGGGGCCCGGCCGCGACCCGCGCCCGGTCGGCCGGGCATCTCCCGCCGCTCCCGTCGAACCCGGAGATGGCCCGCTCGCATCGATGGGGACGCGAGGTGCTCCGCCAGGGGGACATCGTCTTCCGGCTCGGCGATGCGCGTGTCGTGCGCGGCATGGTTCCCCTCAGCCGGTTCATCGCTCGTGCGACCGGCAGCCCCTTCTCG
>JBKQMU010000311.1:0-7190 GCA_052146555.1 Isosphaeraceae bacterium | reverse complement strand
GCCAAGACTGAGTAAGAGGACTGCTGCAAGTGCTCCACCACCCGGCCTGGGGCGGTCGCGCGGCGGGGCAGGTTCCTGGTCCCGGCATCGATTCCACTTGATCTTGCGCCGGTTGAGTCGCATGAATCGGTCTCCTCCGGGGCCCCTTGGCCGAGGCGGTCCTGGCTGGCCGGGTTTACCAACTCGGCCCACGAGCCCGGCGCCAATGCGCCAGGCCGTGGGCAGGCACCCGCTCTGCACCCAATACAATCGTCAAGGATCGTTGGGATTCATTGGCGGGACAGCAAAGTAATCGCGCGGTGACCGGGTCGTGACGACGTAGGGAACGTATCCGGGCGTCAGCGGCACTGGCCCGCCGGGTCCGACGAACCAGTCGAACTTCTCGTGATGGAGGAGGCCGAGCGCTCTGCCGGCGACCTGGCTGAGCAGACCGTGGGCGGCGTTGAGGCAGTGCGAGCAGCCCCGGCCGCCGCAAAGCGCACAGCCGGTGAGGCCATGGCCTGCCGCCTTGTCATGGCCCAGGCCGCAACCTCCACAGGCTCCGCAAGCGTTGCCTGAACTACCGTGGCCCAGGCCGCCGCAGACCGAGCAGGGATCACCCAAGCCCCTTCCGCTGCAGCCGCCGCAACCAGCACCGCCGCAGAGCCGGCAACGAATCTTGCTTGCCAGGTTGGCCAGGTGAGAATGAGGACCGCCGATTTTGCACGAAGGTTCGCCGCAGAGCGCCTGACCACTAGGTGCCAAATACGCCTGTCCTGCCGGTTGAACCTGCGCGGTCGCAGCAACCGTCGAGGCATGGCAGGGGGCGAAGTTCTTCTTGTGGCATAAGCCCGAACCAGCACTCAGACAGCTTCCGCCTGAGAGCAAGTTGCCTGAGGAACCGGGGCCGCAAAGGCCACTGCCGGACCCAAGTCCCGTGCCGCAGCCATGGCCGAAGAGTCCGCCCCCAGCGCAGAGGCCGCAACTGTTTCCGCCCAGGCCGCAGCCGCTGCCTTGACCGTGGCCGCAGCCGCCGTCATGGCCGCAGCCGCCGTCATGGCCGCAGCTGCCGTCATGGCCGCAGCTGCCGTCATGGCCGCAGCCGTTGCCGAGGCAGCAGTTGTCGCAGTGGAACAGGCCCACGGTCTTATTCCAGAGGTCTTTCAGGCAACCGGTAAGCAGGTAAGCCGGGGCGAGGGCCTTGACCGCTTCGGCGTGGTAGTCCTTGGCGTAGTGCCCATAAGGGATTGGCGGTGCATAGTACTCGCCGCCGGTCGAGTAGTCATAGGCTGGGACCTCGCGGGGTATCGTGCATGACAGGTGCCAGCCATCCGCCTTGGCCGCGGTGCTCAGTCCCAGGCCGAACACGCCCAAGCAGAAGAGCGGAAGCGGCACGCCTCGCCATTTTCCGAAACGCATGGTCAATTCCTTGCCTGATCTTCCATGAAGCCTCCTGGAGTGTCCGGGATCAAGCGAGCATGCGGCGGATGCGGCCGAGCTTTCCTGCGCCCGGACGAAGCCATCTGCCCTGGCCAGCATTTCACCAGTTCGAGGTGGCGCGAGATCAATCTCGCCCGCTCTGACCTCGTTGCACTCGCAACAGGTCCGAGTGCGGACCCTCGATCCGGCAATAGCCGCGAGCCGCAGTTCGCGCAGAGCGTCCGTGCGGCCGCCGGGCCCTCTCTTCTGGCCTTGCAGTTGTCCATCGGCGTGGGCCTGCGATTCTCTCGAACGAATCCACGCCCAGGCGCACGCAAATGGTCCGGTCCCTCGCTACAGGCGAAGGGACCGGACCATCTTGACCGCTCCAAAGAAACAATGCCGGGGCCCGGTGCTCAGTGATCCTTGCCATAGACCGCGGCGGCGGGGAGCGCAGTGACCGGCTGGCTCGTCGAATCGTACGAGATTGACGCGTGGGCCTCACGGGCCTTGTCGTCGCGGCTCTCGCGTAAGTGTCGGGCGATTCCATCGAATCCGAACAAATGGCTGAGAATATGAGGTCGCGAGGTGGTCTCAGGGTCCAAAGCCGTCTGAGGCGGGATCATGCTCGAAGGTCGGACCGACGAGTCGTAAGGACCGGCCGGTACCCGGGGGCCCGTCGCGGCGACTCGCGAGCTGTTCCAGCGCGTCTGGCTCGATCGGGAGACGCCCACCGGGGTCGGCTCGACGCTCGCCACGCCGGGCGCGAAGTTGCCGCCTGAGACCGCGTAACCGGGCGGGTAGTTGCCGGCCATAACCTGGCCGCCTGAGACCGCGTGTCCCGGTGGATAAGATTCGACGACGGTTGCCGGGCCGCCCACCACCGTCGCAGCCTGACAGGCCGAGCACCCAATCCCGTGGCCATGATTGGAGGCGGCCGGGCCGCTCACGACGGTCCCCGGCACGTTCGCGACCGAAGCAGGCAGGCCGGACGGGGGTGGGGGAACGTCCACGCCATCATGCTGCTTCACCCAGGCACGCTGACATTCGACGCAATGTCGCCAGCCGAAGAGACCTTTGTGATGATGCCCGACCGCCTGCGAGGCCGGCGCAGAGCAAGTCGAAGCCGCTTGACTTGCATCACCGCGGGCCGTTGCGGAGGTACTGTCGGCGGCCGAAGCAGGTGCATTACCGCGGGCCGGTGCAGGGGCGCTGGCGAGGGCCGTCGCCGCACCATTCTTGGCCGGCACCGCGGCGTCATCGGCCTTCGCCACGCCCGCGGTGAAGAGCGCCAGGCCGCATAGCCCCAGGCGAAACCGTGATTGAAAACGCATTCGAGGGAACTCCTTTCCCATATCCGTGCTTTGCGCCGCGCCAGCATCCACGGGCGGAGCGCTCCGTCGTCGGTTCGTATCCGTTGCGATGCGAACGCATTCAGGGTGTGTGCCAATCAAGGACTGACCCACAACGCGCACCCAGCGCATGCGGAACGAACGCTATGTCCGCTACATTCCCTAGGATCGGCACGATGCGATCCCGGCTTGCGTCAAAGCCACGCCGGTCGATTAGAACAATGCGGTCACGACCTTGCCGCCATCGACGACCTTGATTGGCCGGCCGATTTCGGTCATCGTTTCCTTGGTCGCGTCGACGTGAAGAGCGTGACAGATCGAGGTCATCAGGTCGGGGACCGCGACGGGGTGGTCCTTGACCTCGGAGCCATCGGCGCTGGAGGCTCCGACGACCTGCCCTCCCTTGATGCCGCCGCCGGCTAAGGCCACGCTAGAGACCTTCGGGTAGTGGTCGCGGCCGGCGCTGCCGTTGATCTTGGGAGTGCGGCCGAATTCGCCCATCCAGACGACCAAGGTTCGGCCCAGCATCCCGTGCTCTTTGAGGTCACGGATCAAGGTCGCGAAGGCCGGGTCGACCTGGGCGGCCAGGTTTGCCACCCTTTCATTGTTCTTCTGGTGCGTGTCCCAGCCGTTGGACTTGACCTCGACGAAAGAGACCCCGGCCTCGACCAGGCGCCGGGCGAGCAGGCAGCCCTGGCCAAATGGGTTACGGCCGTAGGCGTCGCGAGTTGTTGCGCTTTCACTGTCTAAATGAAAGGCGTTCATCTGGGGCGAGAGAACCATCCGCGCCGTCTGGGAATAGAGGGCTCGGTGGTCGCGTACCCGATCGGATCCGCCAGCCTGTCCGAAGCCGGCCGTCTCCAGATTATTGAGGAGCCCAAGCCGGCGCTTGAAGCGATCGACCCCGACCTTCGGCTCGGTGTTCGCCGGCGGCTTGTCGGGGGCTTGAACGATGAAAGGCTCAAGTGAGGCACCCAGAAAGCCAGCGCCGGTCGTGGCCCCGCCAATGCTGACAATGTGCGGCAGGTCGTACTTGTTCTCTCCTAGCTCGGCGGCGATCGAGCATCCCAGGTGCGGATGCTTGAGTGTCGCCGTCGGAACATACCCGGTGTGAAGTTGATAAGTCGCGCGCTGATGGTTGCCTTCCTTGTTGGTCATGGACCGCACCAGGGCGATGTCTTTCATGACCCGGGCCGTCTGATTCCAGCCCTCGGCGATGGAGATTCCCGGGACCGAGGTTGCGATGGCCTTCGTGGGGCCGCCGTGCTCGGTGCCGGGCTTGGGATCGAAGGTTTCGAGCTGGCTCGGACCGCCGGCCATCCAGAGCAGGATGCAGGCCATCTGCCGCTTCCGCAGCTCGTCGGCCTTCAGTGCCATTAAGTCGGTGAAGGTGACCGGCAGCGCGCCAGCCCCCGCCAGGCCGGCAGCGCCCCATCCCAGCGTTCGCAGGAACCCGCGACGGCTGATGACCCCCTCGCCGCTGATTCCGACCTGCATGATGCTCGATTCGATCGGCATGACCGTCCTCTTCGCTGAGCAAGAAAAAAAAACGGCGAATTGCCGACGAAAATGCCCGACCGACAGTTCGCGGTTCTTGGTTAGCGCGTTGATGCCCGAGCCTTCTCTTCAAGATCACGCCTCCGCTTGCGAGCCTCGGCGGCTTGCGCGGAGTCGGGAGCCAGCTCGATCGCTTGGCGGTAAAAATCCATAGCGCCCTTGGTGTTTCCGAGCTTTTCGAGATTGATGCCTGACAGGACCAATGATTTCGCACGCGAAGTGGGATCGACTGTTCTCTCCTTGGCCGCTTTTAACGCCGCTGCCCTTCGATTGGCTGCTGCCTGTCTGGGCTGAATGACCCGCATCGCGCCCGACGAAGCAACTCCTTTTGTGCCCCTGTGAGCACCTTCGAGGATCTCGACCTCGTACAACTCGAAGTCATGGTTTCGAATTAGAGGACCCGCGATTTTGTCCTCGAGAGGACTCGCCAGGTGCACTGACTCGTTTGGAATCGGAAGGCCCGTCGTGATCTTGGCGCGCGAAGGATTCGGTAGGTGCAGGAACTCGCCATGACAAAGGATGGCTACTGTTTTCGCTCCGGAGTCATTGACGATTCTCACCTCCTGTCCGGCCTTGAATCGAATGCGGTCCTTCTCTTCCCGAGCAGCTTCCTCGGAATTCAAGATCTGCTGTTCCAAGTGCGCGCGGAATCCCGCGTGATCGTAGGTCTGACCGCAGCCAGCTAATCCAAACAAAATCCACGTCAACATCGTGCTCTTAGCCTCCCATGCTGGCAGGCCGGGAACGCAGCACGACTCTCATTTCACTCCGCCTCTCGTGTGAGTTCCAGTGGCCATTGCCGTCGAGTACAAAATCCTCTATCGCCTGGAGATAAACTCGGTCGAGTTGATGAGTGCCCAGTAGAGGTCTTCGAGTGCCTCGACGTGATTTCCCACCTTGCCCAGATAGCGTGAGAAGATCTCCACTTCCTGAGCATTGGGATAGCGTGAGAGGACGCGCAGGTAAACGGCGTTCAAGGCGGTCCGCTCGTCGGGCACCGTCGCCAGGATCTCGGCCAGCACGGTTCCCGGTCGGGCCAGGGTCCGGTTGCTTACCATCGGGCCATTCATCAAGAAGAGGGCCTGGGGAATTGTCCCCAGCACATCGTCGCCGGGAACCGACGGATCGACGCCGAAGAGGGCGCTTAACATCATCCGGGGTCCGCCTGGCCGAGCCTGCCCTTGCTTCTTTCCTTGTGTCTGCCCCTGCCCTTGTCCCTGGTCCGGTTTCTTGGCTCCGCCTGCTTGCGATAGCCCGGGCGTCGCGGTGACCTTCTTGACCTCAACCGGCTTGCGGTTGACAAGCTTCTTGACGACCTTGGGGGAATTGCCAACGGCGCCCGGGCCGCGACCGGCGTTCGGTTGAGCCGGGGGCATCAGGTCAGCCGGCATCCCCAGCGCCAGGACGAGCGCCTCGACGATCTGATCGGAACGCAGCCGGCTCGGGCAGTTGGACGCAAACGCGGTCTTGCCGGCCGGATTGGCCGTCGACCGGACGCGCCGCTGGTACGCTCTCGTCTTCGCGATCGTGCGGATCAGCCAGCGGATGTCGTATCCACCCTGCTGCCATTGCTCGGCCAGAGGCTCGATCACCTCTTTGGCCTTGGGCGTACGCTCGGGCCCCAGGTCGTCGACGCCGTCGTAGAACGACTCGCCCATGAGGTCGTTCCAGATCCGGTTGACGAACGCCCGCGCGAACCAGGTATTGTCTTGCCCCGTGACGTACGACGCCCCGAGCGCCCGGCGGGTGACCGCGTCCAGGTTCATGGGAAGCTGAGGCGCGGAGGACGAGGAAGCCAGGAAGAACTTCGGTGCGACCGGAATCTGCTTGTCGGGGTTGTCCTTCTCGGGCATCGTGTACCGGGCTCGGCCCTGAGTCTCGACACTGAAGATCGGTAGTTGGCCCGGGATGCCCCGCTCGATGGGTTTGGACCGCTCGCCGGAGAAGAAGGCGGCGAACTCGTGGAACTGGGCGCGCTTCCACGAATCGGTCTTGTGATCATGGCACTGGGCGCACTGGATCTGAACCCCGAGAAAGATGCGCGAAACCTCGCCGGCCAGCTCCACGGGCTTGGCCTCGTGCGCCAGCGAAAAGCTGACGGCACCGTTTTCATCGACCCGGCCGGTGGCTGTGATCAGGGCGTTGGCAATCTCGTCCCAGGGCCGGTTTTTCCGGAACTGCTGGGTCAGCCAGTCTTCCAGAAGATCGTAGCGAACTTGAAAGGGGTTCTGATTGGTGGCATGGTACTTGATGACATCGCGCCAGAACCGGGCCCAGTTGCGCGCCGATTCGGGGCTCTCCAACAAGGCGTCGATCAGCCGGGCCCGCTTGTCCTTGGATTTATCATGAATGAAGGAGAGCACCTGCGACGGCGTGGGGGGCGCGCCGGCCAGGTCGAGATAGACCCGGCGGACGAACTCGATGTCGCTGGTCAGCGGAGCCGGCTCGACACCAGGGCTAGTGGTCTTCAGATAATGATCGACCAGCCGGTCCAGCTCGTCCGAGGTAAGAGTCGGGTGCTTGACGGTCCGTTCCGGCCGCCGGGGCAAGGGGACGTTGGGCTCGTCGACCTTGGGCCTGGAATCGTTCTTAGCCTTCGCGTTGCCCTTGGCCTGAGCCTGTCCCTTACCCTGGGCAACCTGGGCATCCTTGCCTTGCGGCTGGGCAATGCCCACCGGGCCAAGCGCGATTGTGAGAGCCAATGCCAGCGACAGCGGCGCCAGGCCTGCCAACCAGGCTCGATAGAAGGGCGAGCCTTGCGCCCGAAAGCCTCGGTCCAGACTGCCACTGGTCATCGCCGTCATAGGAGATCTCCGCCAGAGTTCACCAGCTCTGCCCCCGGTCCGAGCTCTTCGGCCCTTCAGTTCTTATACGTCACGTAGG
>JBKQMU010000310.1:0-24777 GCA_052146555.1 Isosphaeraceae bacterium | reverse complement strand
CAGCTCTATTTGGTCCATCCCGTTCGATTCAAGGAGACACCGGACAATGTCACGGTCGGCAACCGCTTCGATCGGATAGCGCTCAGCCTCGTACTTGTGTACGAGATCACCAGCACGCACCCCATCTGCTGGAACACTTTCCAGCACCCCTTCCGGAGAAGGCGACGGCGAGCTTTCTATTCTGGACTTTCCGCGATTTGATGTACGACACACGGCCATGCTGAGCAAGCTCTCAGCGGCCGTCTCGGTTTCCGTCGCGGTCACCCCCGTTTATTCCGAAATTGGCGAAGTCTTGTAATTTGCGAAGTCTTGAAGAGAGGAAGGGACCTCGCGGATTCTCGGCTCCTCGGTCGTCGCGGTTCGCCCGTCCATGTGCCCGGTAAGCAGGTAGCGAACGTGCCAACTGAGCGCTTCGTCAAGCATGTGTGGGGTTTGCTTTCCGGGGGATAGTTCAAGGGCCCGCCGGTAGTACTCGCGCAGAGCCGGCCGGTAATCCGGGTGGGCGCAGTTCTCGATGATCTGGCGGGCGCGCTGCTTCGGCGAGAGGCCCCTCAGATCCGCCAGCCCCTGCTCGGTCACGATCACCTGGACGTCGTGCTCGGTGTGATCCACGTGCGAGACCATCGGGACGACGCAAGAGATCGCGCCCCCTTTCGCCTGCGAGGACGTCATGAAGAACGAGAGATAGGCGTTCCTTGCGAAGTCCCCCGAGCCGCCGATGCCGTTCTGGATCGACGAGCCCATGACGTGCGTCGAGTTCACGTTGCCGTAGATGTCCACCTCGATCATGCCGTTAATCGCCAGGCAGCCGAGTCGACGCACGACCTCGGGGTGGTTGCTGATCTCTTGAGGCCGGAGGATGATCCGTTTGCGGTATTCATCGAGGCCGGCGTTCAAGGCCGCCATCGCTCCCCAGCTAAGCGAAAAGGCCGTCGCCGAGGCACACCGCAGCTTCCCGGATCGCAGCAGGGCGAACATCCCGTCCTGGACGACTTCCGTGTAGGCACTTAGTTCCTCGAAGGGGCCCTCGCCCAGGCCCTCCATTACGGCGTTCGCTATGTTGCCGACCCCGGATTGGATCGGCAGCAGGTGTTCGGGCAGTCGACCTTTCTTGACCTCGAACGCGAGGAAGTCAAGGACGTGCCCCGCCATCCTGCGCGAGTCCTCGTCCAGGGGCTTGAAAAGGGTGTTGCGGTCGGGTGCGTTCGTCTCCACAACCGCCAACACCTTGTCGAGTGGGCAGCGCAGATAGGGCGTGCCGATTCGGTCGTCCGTCTTGAGGATCGGGATCGGCTTGCGATTCGGCGGCCGATCGGTGCCGTAATAGATGTCGTGCATGCCCTCCAGTTTGGAGCTCATCCAGTCATTGACCTCTAGGATGACCTTGTCGGCCTGGTCGAGCCACGTCTTGTTGTTGCCCACCGAGGACGACGGGATCAGCCGCCCGTCCTCCAGGATGCCGGACACCTCGACCAGCGCGATGTCAAGCTTGCCGAGGAACCCGAACCAGACGAACTGGGCCACATGGCCCAGGTGGATGTCGAGGTACTCCATCTCACCGGCGTTGATACGCTTGCGGCAGATCGGGTCGGATTGGTAAGGGAGTCGCAACTCCACCCCTTCGGCCTCCGCCAGCGCACCGTCCAGCTCCGGCGCGGTCGAGGCGCCGGTCCATACGCCGATCTTGAACTTCTTGCCCGCCCGGTGGGCGTCCGACATGCGGCGGGCGAGCGCTTGGGGCACGGCCTTCGGGTAGCCCGCGCCGGTGAAGCCGCTCATCCCGACGTTGACGCCCGATGGGATCAGGGCCGCCGCCTCCTCGGGTGACATGACCTTACCGAAGAGCGCAGGACACAGGATTCGTGAACCGTATGACATGTCAATCTGACCCTGACCGAGTGTGCGAGGGGGTTGTAGCAAGGCGAAATGATGCGATACGGCCGCCAGCAGGCACGGCTTATGACCGAAATGATAACGCGGTCGTCGCTTCCGAGCAATCCCCGACCCGATTGGCCGCTCTCCACTGACCCCCACTCGCTGGTGAGTGCAGCACGGTTTCCTGTTGTCCTGGCAGCCGGAGGCAACCGCCGACGGCCTGTTCAACTTTGCCGCGTGATGATCCCGCTCCTGATTTCGAGGAGGAATGAACTCCGTTCAGGGCTTGGAGCGAGGAGAAACCGTCGCCCAGGGTCGTGGCCTGGACCTTCCGCGCCGGTTTCGGGCCGAGAAGGGCGCGGGGCGTTGGATGTGGCCCGATCGTTCCTGGGTGGCCCTTGGCCCTCTGCGTAGAATAATGACATACCACGTTTATCGGCAGGCGGTATGCCCTTAGCTGCCATCACCGGGCTGGTGGTTTGCTCCAGGGTGCCAGAGCCTGAGCCGGCCCACCCTTCAAGGCTAACCCTGATGTCCCAAAGTTGATTCCTAATCTTCTCCCCGCCGGCTCATTAGAGTTTGAACGTCCAATGACCCGCGAGCGCGAAAGCCCTGTCGCATGGTCCTGGCCCGGAATCTGGAGTCGACGAGAAATGACGCAAGTGCACACTGAAGCAAAGCCAATGATCAATCGCACGCAGGCCCTGGTCTGGCTCCGCCAGATGATGCTGATCCGCCGGTTCGAGGAGCGGGCGGAGATGCTTTATCAAAAGGGCAACAAGATCGGCGGCTTTTTCCATCAATACAGCGGTCAGGAACCGGTCGCCGTCGGGTCGATCGGCGTCCTGAGGGAAGACGACTACATCATCACGGCCTATCGCGATCACGGCCACGCGCTGGCTCGCGGCATCAGCGCCCGCTCGGCCATGGCCGAGCTTCTGGGAAAGGTCACAGGTTGCTCCCGCGGCAAGGGGGGCTCGATGCACTTCTTCGACGCGGAGAAGGGGTTCTTGGGTGGCCACGCGATCGTCGGCAGCCACGTTGCCCTAGCCGCCGGCGTGGCCTTTGCGATCAAGTATCGCGGCGAGGATCGCGTCTGCGGCTGCTTTTTCGGTGAAGGCGCCATCAACCAGGGCGTCGTGCACGAGGCGTTCAACATGGCCGCTTTGTGGAAGCTGCCGGTCGTTTACATCGTTGAAAACAACCTTTATGCCATGGGAACGTCGCTGGAACGCTCGACGGCCTTGCTCGACCTGCTGCTGCGCGGGGCTACCGCCTACGGGATTCCGGGCGTGACGATCAACGGCAACGACATCGAGCTAATGGCCAAGACCACGCGAGAAGCGGCCAGCCGAGCCCGGGCCGGCGAGGGACCGACCTTTATCGAGGCCCAAACCTACCGCTACAAGGGGCATTCGATCAGCGATCCCGGCAAGTATCGCACGCGCGAGGAGCTTGAGAGCGCCATGAATAACGATCCCATCGTCGTTTACCAGAGAGTCCTCGAAGAGCGCGGCTGGATCGACGAGGAAGCTCTGGACAAGCTGCGCGGGGACGTCAAGACCGAGGTCGAGGACGCCATCGAATTCGCCGAGCAGAGCGAGCCCACGCCGCTGAACCAGCTTTACGAAGACATTACGGCCGCCCCGTACCTACCGCAGGAGTGATCATGGCCCTCTTACACTACCGCGACGCCCTGAACCAGGCGATGACCGAGGAGATGCAGCGCGATGATCGGGTTTTCCTCATGGGCGAGGAAGTCGCCGAGTACGACGGCGCGTACAAGGTCAGCCAGGGTATGCTCAAGCGGTTCGGCCCCCGCCGGGTCGTCGACACGCCCATCTCCGAGGCAGGGTTTGCCGGCATCGGCATCGGCGCGGCCATGGTGGGACTGCGGCCGATCGTCGAATTCATGACATTCAGCTTTAGCCTGGTTGCGATCGACCAGATCGTCAATAATGCCGCCAACATGCGCTACATGAGCGGGGGCCAGTTCGCATTGCCGATCGTCTTTCGGGGCAGCTCGGGCATGGCCGGCTGCCTGGGCGCCACCCACTCGCACCGGCTGGAAGCCTGGTATTCCCACATCCCCGGACTGACCGTCATCGCGCCGGCAACTCCCGCTGACGCCAAGGGGCTGCTCAAGAGTGCGATTCGCTGCGATGATCCCGTGATCTTCTTGGAGCACGAGGTCCTCTACCATGAGCGTGGCGAAGTGCCCGACGGCGAGCACCTGGTGCCCATCGGCAAGGCGGACATCAAGCGAGCCGGATCTGACGTCACGCTGATTACCTACTCGCGATCGCTCAAGGCGACCCTGGCGACGGCCGAGAAGCTCGCTGGCGAGGGCATCGAGGCCGAAGTGATCGATCTTCGGACGGTCCGTCCCCTCGACCTGGAGACGCTCGTTAACTCCGTGATCAAGACTCACCGCGCGGTGGTCATCGAGGAAGATTGGCCGTATTGTGGTCTGGGCGCGGGGATTTCCGACCGGATCACCCAGCGTGTTTTCGACGAGCTGGACGCACCGATCCGCCGGGTGGCCAGCAGGGATGCCCCGGTGCCCTATAACCGGGCCCTCGAAGCTTCGATGCTGCCGTCGGTGCCGCGGATCGTCGCCGCCGTGCACGATGTGATTTATCGCTGATCATAGAGTGGTGGGCGATCATAGATGATCATAGAATGGTGGGCAGGCCCGCACCGGAATTGAACCAAGGGAGACCTACCGTGCCGATCGAAGTGACGATGCCGAAGCTCAGCCCGACCATGGAGACCGGGGTGATCGCGCAGTGGCTGGTCAAGGTGGGCGACCAGGTCAAGGAAGGAGACGTCCTGGCCGACATCGAGACCGACAAGGCCATCATGCAGATGAAGTCATACGACGACGGCGTCATCGCGCACATCGATCATCCGGCCGGCGAGGAAGTGGCGCTGGGACAGCGGTTGCTCGTGCTGGCCAAGAAAGGGGAAGATCCCAAGCAGGTTGCGGCAAGCTTGGGCGGAGGCGCAAGTGCTCCCGCCGCGGCGGCCGAAACCGGTGCGGAGGTCGAGTCCAAGCCCGTGCTGTCCGCCGCGGGCACCGACGGGGCCACGACCACGGGCAACGGGAAAAAGGACACGGAGCCGGCCACGACCGCCCAGGAGCCGGACGCAGGCCGCTTGAAGGCCAGCCCGCTGGCGCGCAAGATGGCCCAATCCGAGCACATCGACTTAAGCCGCGTGCAGGGAACCGGACCTGGCGGCCGGATCATCCGCCGCGATATCGAGGCGTTTCTTTCAGGTGCCGCGGCGCGTTCTGCCGCACCCGCTGCCACCGTGACGTCTGCTCCGGCCCCGGCTCAAGCCCCGGCGAGACGGCCGGCTGCTCCTTCCGCCCCCCCCGCGATCGCGCCGCCAGCACAGCGCCGGCCTGCTGCCGTCGGTCCGGCCCCGGCAGCAGAACGCGTCGCTCACACTCGGATGCGCAAGACGATCGCCCAGCGCATGACCCAAGCGAAGCAGACGGTCCCGGAAATCCACGTGACCGTGGATATCCGGGTCGACAAGCTGATGGCCATTCGCGAAGAGCTAAACCGGCAACTGGCCGCCGAGAATCTCAAGCTCTCGCTTGGTGACTTCGTGACCAAGGCCGTGGCGCTGGCTTTGCGCAGTCATCCGGGGCTCAACGCCAGCTTCGAGCCGGATGCCATCGTCCGCCATGGCGAAATCAACCTCGGCATCGCCGTGGCGCTCGACGAGGGGCTGATCGTGCCGGTCCTCCATCATGCCGACGCCCTCGGACTGGCGGAGATCCGCCGCCAGAGCGAGGCCTTGGCCGCCGCCGCCCGATCGAGCAGCCTCAGCACCGAGCAGCTCACCGGCAGCACCTTCACGATCAGCAACCTGGGCATGTATGGTGTTTCCCAGTTCGACGCGATCATCAATCTGCCCGAGGTCGCCCTCCTCGCCGTTGGCTCGGCCGAGAAGCGCCCGGTGGTCGAAGGAGAGCGCGTCGTGCCCGGCACCGTGCTCACCGTCACCCTGACCGCCGATCACCGCGCCGTCGATGGCGCGATGGCCGCCGAGTTTCTGCGCACCCTGAAGCGACTTCTCGAAGAGCCAGCGATGATGCTGCTCTGAGGCCTCGAGGCCTAGCCTATGAGGTGGCGATCTCGAGGTCAGCTTCTTTGGGCGCGTTTCGAGGCGGAAACGGATGCCATCGCAGCCCAGAGTCTCGGCAGGGCTCGGATCGACTCGCCGTGGGAGTCAAGGCGAAAAGACGAATTGGACGAACTGATGTCTCGCGGTCAACTTCCTTCCACAGGGAATCCAAACTCGTCTGTTATTGAACGCGACCGGCATGGGAAGATCATACGCAGACGGTTTTACGGAGCAGACGGAAGGGCGATTAAGAACATCGACTATGAAGCGCACCACGGCGCCCAGAGCCCACACGCCCACGATTGGGACTGGACGAAAACTCCGGTACGCCAGCCGCCGCGTCCCTTGATACCTGGGAAGTGATCCGAGGAGCCCGGGGAAAACGAGAATGGTCACCTACAAGCAATATATCGCCGGATGGCTCGACAGCTCGATCCATGAGTTTCTTGAGACGACGCCTCTCATCAAGTCCACGAAAACGCAATATGCACTCATAACTTGCCTCGACAGCAACCTGGACCCAAGCTCTCTTGTGAGCGGTTCTTCAGGAATTGAGCCATTGGTTGTCGAGGCTCAGTCTCTGGGGAGAGGACTGCTCGTTTCGACAAGAACGCTGCTGGAAGTTCAGTCGCGCACCCGGATTTTTTTCGGGTTCGATGAGATCTTCTTTTTCGAGAACAGGATCACTGACCCGAAGCCCGACCTGGCATGGCTGGTGGGTCCTGCCAGAGTCGATCAGCAAACAATGGACAGGCTGGGGGGATGGATGCTTGCCAACCATTGCACGCTGGCACTCGGAGACGGAGAAGGACTTAATGTGATCGTCAAGGCCGTGGGACTGGTCAGGCACCTAATTGACCATTCTCTGCGCCAGCCACCGCTCCCGTGCCTAACGCCTCCCGTAATTGTGACGGAGGGAGAAATCGTGCGGACTTCTGTCGAAGTAGCGTGAGGAGGACGAGGCGATCGCCGTCCGCCGATCCCCACTTTTATGGCTGGCAGCCTAGCCCGCTTGGAGAATCCCCGGACCCGGATCAAAGGACACCATGGCATACGACTATGACATCGTGGTGATTGGTGGCGGACCGGCCGGATATGCCGGGGCCATTCGCGCAGCACAGCTCAAGAAGCGGGTCCTCTGCATCGAGCGCGACAAGCTGGGCGGGATCTGCTTGAACTGGGGCTGCATCCCGACCAAGGCGCTCTTGTCCAATGCACATCTGGTTGAGCTGATCAAGAATCATGGCAAGCGATTCGGCTATAGCGGCCAGGGCGACTGGGACTTCGGCCAGATGATCGGCCGCAGCCGCAGCGTCGCCGGCCAGCTCAATAAAGGCATCGAGGGCCTCTTCCGCAAGTATAAAGTTGCTTCCAAGTTCGGCGTGGGCAGGGTGCTCTCGCCGCATGAGGTGCAAGTCGGCGACCAGAAGGTCACGGCCGAATCAATCGTCATCGCCACGGGAGCCCGCCCACGGCCGATGCCCGGCGCCGAGTTCGATGGCAAGCTGGTCATCGCGTCCAAGGAAGCGATGTCGCTGGCAAAGCAGCCGGAGAGCTTGCTCGTTATCGGAGCCGGGCCGATCGGAATGGAGTTTGGTTACTTCTATAACGCCATCGGCACCCGCGTGACGGTGGTCGAGATGGTCGAGCGGATCCTCCCCGGCGAGGACGAAGAAGTTTCCGCCGCGCTCCACAAGAGCCTCTCACAGAAGGGGCTGAATATTTTGACCAACTCGAAGACGGCGAAGATCGAGAAGACTTCGAGGGGGATCAAGGCCGAGGTCGAGACACCTTCGGGCAAAACGACGATCGAGGCCGACGTGATGCTGGTGGCGATTGGCGTCATGGGTAATGTCGAGGGCCTCTTTGCCGAGTCGGTCAAGGTCGAGACTATCAAGAACCACATCCAGGTCGATCCCCGCCGCGGCTACGTGACCAGCGTCCCAGGCATTTACGCCGTCGGTGACGTCATTGGCCCCCCCTGGCTGGCGCACGTGGCGCATCATGAGGCGGTCTGCTGCGTCGAGAAGATCTGTGGCGTCTCGGACCGCAGCGTCGATTATACGACGATTCCCGGCTGCACCTACACCGAGCCAGGCGTGGCCAGCGTCGGACTCACCGAGAAGGCCGCCCGAGCGGCCGGCCACGAGGTCCGGATCGGGAAGTTCCCGTTTCAGTTCAGTGGCCGCGCCCTGGCCGCCGGCGAGACCGAGGGGTTCGTCAAGCTCGTCTTCGACGCCAAGTACGGTGAACTCTTGGGCGCTCACTTAATCGGTGTCATGGCCACGGAGCTGATCAGCGAGCTGGTGATGGCGAAAAAGCTGGAGGCGACCGAGGAAGAGATTTTGCACATCATGCACCCCCACCCCACCTTCTCCGAGTCGATCATGGAGGCGGCGGGGCAGGGTCTGGGCGAATCCGTGCATATTTGAAGGAGGGACGGGGCCGCTGGTTGGACGACTCGGAGTCAGCTCCGCCTCAATCCGTCTCCTCGACACCTTCGGGACGCTCGGCGGGTGCGGCACCGGTCTTGCTTTCACCCTGGATGGGAGGGCCGGGAATCGCGTACGAGCCGTCTATCCAGCGACCCAGGTCGATCAAGCGGCAACGGTCCGAGCAGAACGGAAATGATGGCAGCTCGGCGATCGACGCGATCTCGATGCTTCGCCCGCAGGTCGGACACCGCCCCTGGATCATTAGGTTGTCCCGGCGCTCTTGGAGCTCGTCGAAGACGTGGTGCTAGAAGTCGTGGAGGCCGCGGCCGTACCGTTTCCGGTATCGCTCGTCTTGCCGGCGTCGCTCTTGGTGGCCGAACCCGAATCAGGTGACTTCTCGGCCTTCTCGGCCTTCTTGTACGATTCGCTACGGTAATCGGTCTGGTAGAACCCCGAACCTTTGAAGAGGATGGCGGCGCCGGGGCCGATCTTGCGCCTCAGCTTGGGTGCATTGCACTCGGGACAATCCGACTGGGGTGAGGCCTTGATCGATTCAAAAGCCTCGAACTCGTGTCCGCACTCATCACACACATAATCATAGGTTGGCATAGGTTGCTCTCAACACCAGGATCAGTCTTTATTAGAAACCCTGAGCCGACGGCTCCGATTCGCGAGTGCGCCGGGACGTCCATCATTCGGTTCCCCCTTGCGAGGGTGCACCACCAAGGTTTCCCTCCTCGCGAAGGGGGACATCACTCGGTTCCCCCCCTTGCAAGGGGGGGCAAGCTCCTTTCGATCCTTGACGAAGCAGCGTCCCTCAAGAGCTGCCGTTTCTCCCTAGATCTTCGTCGAGATTGCAACTTTGCTGGGCCGGAGGACCCGGTCATGAATCTTGTACCCCTTGCTCAGCTCCGCGACCACGATTCCGTCGGGGTGGTCGGCCGTCGGCTGCTGCATAAGGGCCTCATGAAGGTTGGGATCGAAGGGAAGGCCCAGCGCCTCGATCGGCTCGACGCCGTACTTAGCGAGCGTGGCGAGCAACTGTCTCTGGACCATGTCCAGCCCCGAGCTGATGCCCTCGCTCGCGGAGGTCCGCAGAGCCGCCGTGGCGCGCTCGAGATTATCCATGGCTTCCAGCAGGTCGCGGGCCAAGTTGCCGATCGCGTAGGTACGGTCCGTTTCCGCTTGCTGCTTGGCGCGCTTCTGGAAATTGGCGAATTCAGCCCGGCAGCGTAAGAGCTGTTCCTTGAGCTCATCACGCTCGGTGCGCAGTTGCTTCGTTTCTTCCGGTGAGAGGACCGGGGATCCGTTGGGTTCGCCAGCGCTCGGGCCCGCGCCGGCCGATTCAGGCTGGCTTGCATCCCCGGCCGGCTCTCCGCCAGCAGTAGCGTTCGTCGGGTTATCTGTTTGGGAGTCAATATTGATCATGGTTCAGCTCTCCTGGCAGCCGATCGACCCGTCCAGGGGCCGGCTGCGGCCGGCCCGGCGCAAGGCTCACGGTTCGTCCAGTTCCGGAGACTCGGCCTCCTCGGTGAAGTAATCGCGTAATTTTTCAAAAAAACTCTTGCGTCGGGGACTCACCTGCTCGTGCTCGATCTCGGCAAACTCACGCAGCAGCTCTTCCTGTCGGGGCGTCAGATTGCGTGGTGTCTCGACGACAACTTCGACCAGTTCGTCGCCTCGGCCACGACCGTGCATATCCGGCATGCCCAGTCCCTTGATTCGCAGCATCTCCCCGCTTTGCGTACCGCGGGGAACCTGAATCCGGTCGCGACCATCGAGCGTAGGCACTTGGATCTCGGCCCCCAGCGCCGCCTGCGCGAAGCTGATCGGAACTTGACAATACAGATCGTTCCGCCGCCGCTCGAAAAACGGGTGCTTGCGGACGATGATCTGGGTTCTCAGGTTTCCGCGAGGAGCGCCCGGGTCTCCGATTTCCCCCTGGTTACGTAGTTGCAGCCAGATGTTCGTCTCGATGCCCGGGGGCACGGGCAGGGAAATCTTGTCGATTTTAGGGACTCGCCCGGCACCTCGGCAGGTGGGACACGGATCCGTGATCCGGACCCCCTCGCCGCCACAGGCGGGGCACGTGGTGGCCATCTGGAAGAACCCGCGGGCCTGGACGATCTGGCCCCGACCCCCGCAATAGTTGCAGGTGGTGGGCGTTGTACCCCTGCGTGCCCCTGACCCGTTACATTCGCCGCAGAAATCGTGCCGACTGACCTCCAGCGTCTTGGTCGTGCCGCGGGCGGCTTCCACCAGGTCAATCTCCACCTTCATGAGCAGGTCGGGTCCGGGACGAGGGCCGCGCCGACGCTCGCTGAAAAGGTCGCCGAAGAGGCCTCCGCCGAAGATATCGCTGAAGGCAGACATGATATCGTCGGTCGAACGGAAGTCGTGGTGGCCCAAGCCATCCAATCCGGCATGACCGTACCGATCGTATCGTTGCCGCTTCTGCGTATCGGAGAGGACCTCGTAAGCTTCGGCCGATTCGCGAAAGCTCTTTTCGGCTTCCTTGTCACCCGGATTGCGGTCCGGATGATACTTCAGAGCCATCTGCCTGTAGGCTTTCTTGATGTCGTCCTGCGCGGCGTCGCGCGCAACCCCGAGCACTTCGTAGAAATCGCGCTTGGTCGTAGCCATCGGCATGGCGTCTCTGCTGTCTTCACGGACGTTGGAGAGCTGGAAACAAGCCGTCCCTCGACTTTACCCAGCTCCATTGATATTCCCAGAATATCATACGACATCAGTTCCGGACAGACGACCCGGCGGCGCCCTGAGGTGATCGAATCGAGAAAATGGGATTCACGGCGGAAGAAGAAGCCCGGGGGGACCGACTCAGCGATCCGTCCCGGGCGAGGTTTCCCTTCCCTCCGAGGTCTCTAGCGGACAGCGCCTTCGATCTTGGCAGCGCCTTCCTTCTCGTCGTCCTTGATGCTGGTGATCATGGCCTCGGTCGTCAGCATAAGCGCGGCGATCGAGGCGGCATTTTGAAGAGCCGTGCGCGTGACCTTGGTCGGATCGATGATCCCGGCCTCAAACATGTCGACGAAATTGCCCGTGTTGGCATCGAAGCCAACCGCGCCGGAGTTTGACTTGACTTCCTGGGCGATCACGCCGCCGTCATGTCCGGAATTGGACGCGATGTGGCGGGTCGGTTCCTCGAGAGCCCGCAGCACGATGGCCGCGCCCAGCTTCTCATCGCCTTGAAGCTCGGCATGCAGCTTTTCGACGGCCGGGATGACCCGGATGAGCGCCACGCCGCCGCCGGGGACGATGCCCTCCGCGGCCGCTGCTCTGGTTGCATGCAGTGCGTCCTCGACCCGGGCCTTGGTCTGCTTCATGTCGGCCTCGGTCGGGGCGCCGACGCGGACCAAGGCCACTCCACCAGAGAGCTTGGCCAGCCGCTCCTGGAATTTCTCCCTGTCGTACTCGCTGTCGGTCTCCTCAATCTGGCGCCGAAGCTGATCGATCCGGCGCTGGATGTCGGCCTTCCTGCCGTCGCCCTGGATGACCGTGGTGGTGTCCTTGTCGACCTTCACCTGCTTGGCGCGGCCGAGTTGGCTAAGCTGAAGATTCTCGAGCTTCAGTCCCAGGTCTTCGCTGTTCACGGTGCCGCCGGTGAGCACGGCCATGTCGCCGAGCATCGCCTTGCGGCGGTCGCCGAAGCCGGGCGCCTTGACCGCGGCGATGTTGAGCACGCCCCGCAGCTTGTTGACGACCAACGTGGCCAGGGCCTCGCCCTCGAGGTCCTCGGCAACGATCAAAAGCGGCTTGCCGGACTGGGCGACCTTCTCGAGCAGTGGGATCATCTCGCGCAGGCTGCTGATCTTCTTCTCGTGCAGCAAGATCAGCGCGTCTTCGAAGATGACTTCCATCGTGGTGGGCGAGGTCACGAAGTAGGGGCTCAGATAGCCCTTGTCAAACTGCATCCCCTCGACGAACTCGAGGGTGGTGCTGGCGGTCTTGCCCTCCTCGACGGTGATCACGCCGTCACGGCCTACGCGCTCGACCGCGTCGGCCAGCATGTTGCCGATTGCCGGGTCGTTGTTGGCCGAGATCGCGGCCACCTGGGCGATCTCTTCCTTCTTCGAGACCGGTCGCGAGAGCTTCTCGTGGAGCTCACGCACGGCGACCTCGACGGCCTTCTCGATGCCCCGGCGGACGGCCGTGGGATTGGCCCCGGAGGTCACGTTGCGCAGACCTTCGCGGTAGATCGCCCGGGCCAGGATGGTCGCCGTCGTCGTGCCGTCGCCGGCCACGTCCGAAGTCTTGGAAGCCACCACGTTGACGAGCTTGGCCCCCATGTTTTCAAACGGGTCGGGCAGCTCGATCTCCTTGGAGACGGTGACGCCGTCCTTGGTGACCAGCGGCCCGCCGAACGACTTGCTGATAATCACGTTCCGCCCGGTCGGCCCGAGAGTCGAGCCGACAGCCTGGGCCAGGATATCAACGCCGCCCATCATCTTCCTGCGGGCGGCGTCGGAGAAGAGCAATTGCTTTGCCACGGACGTTGGCTCCTGCAGCGGGTAAGAGAAAGAGAGCGACGGCGGTGCCGTCTCACTTGATGATCTTGGCCAGGATGTCGGACTCGCGGAGGATCTTGACCTCTTCGCCGTCCACCTTGATCTCGGTGCCCGAGTACTTGCCGAAGAGAACCTCGTCTCCCTCGGCCACGCCGATCGGCGCCCGCTCACCCGAATCGAGGAGCTTGCCAGGGCCGACAGCCAGCACCTTGCCCCGCTGCGGCTTCTCTTTGGCCGTATCCGGCAGCACGATGCCGCCGGCCGTCTTCTCCTCGGCCTCGATCTGCTGAATCACCACCCGGTCTTCCAGGGGCCGAATCGCCAGCTTTGCCATCGCTTCGTGTCCTTTATTCGCTTGATGTTGGAGATTGAATGACGAACTCGCGAATCTCAAATACGGGGATCACATCATCCCCATGCCACCCATGCCACCCATTCCTCCCATGCCACCCATTCCTCCCATGCCACCCATGCCGCCGCCGCCGTGGTGGTCATGGGCTCCCGCAGGCTCTTTCTTCTTGGGCGGCTCGGCAACCAGCGCTTCGGTGGTCAGCAGCAGTCCCGCGACCGAGGAGGCGTTTTGGAGCGCTGTGCGGGTGACCTTGGTAGGATCGACGATCCCCCCCTCCAGCAGGTTGCCCCACTGGCCGGTCTCGGCGTTGTAGCCGTAATGGGGGTCGCTGCTCTTCTTGATCTGGCTGACGATCACCGAGCCGTCGGCGCCTGCGTTCTCGGCAATGTACCTGGCGGGCTGCTCGCAGGCCCGACGGACGATGTCCGATCCCAGCTTCTCGTCAGCGGTCAGGGAAAGGCCGTCAAGCGCCTTGGCCGCGCGAATCAGCGCCACGCCGCCGCCGGGGACGACGCCCTCCTCGATGGCCGCCCGGGTCGCGTGAAGCGCGTCTTCGACCAGGGCTTTGCGCTCCTTCATCTCGGTCTCGGTGGCGGCGCCGACGTTGATCTGGGCAATGCCGCCGGCGAGCTTGGCCAGCCGCTCCTGCAGCTTCTCGCGGTCGTACTCGCTGTCGGTCGTGGAAATTTCCCTCCGGATCATCTCAGCTCGGCCCTTGATTTCCTCGGAGGAGCCGGCACCCTCGACGATCGTCGTATCCTCGCTGTCGATGGTGATCTTGCGGGCGCGGCCGAGGTCATTGAGAGCGACGTTCTCCAGGTCGATGCCTAGGTCCTTGAAGATCGCCTTGCCGCCGGTGAGAACCGCGATGTCGCCCAGCATCGCCTTGCGGCGGTCGCCGTAGCCGGGCGCCTTGACCGCGGCAATCTTGAGAATGCCGCGAAGCTTGTTGACGACCAGCGTGGCGAGGGCCTCACCCTCAAGGTCCTCGGCGATGATCAGGAGCGGCTTGTTGGCCTTGGCGATCTTCTCGAGCAAAGGGATCAGCTTGGTGGGCGAGCTGATCTTCTCTTCGTGGATCAGCACGTAGACGTCCTCGAGCACGACCTCCATGCGGTCCGCGTCGGTGACGAAGTGAGGGCTCAGGAAGCCGCGGTCGAACTGCATGCCTTCAACCACGTCCACAGTGGTCTCAAATCCCTTGGCCTCCTCGACGGTAATCACGCCGTCGGTGCCGACCTTCTCGAAGGCATCGGCCAGCTTTTCACCGATCGACCAGTCGTTGTTGGCGGCGATGGCCGCAACTTCGGTGATTTCCTTCTTGCCCGAAACCTTCTTGGCCTGCGACTTGACGTGCTCGACGACCGCCTCGACGGCCTTTTCGACCCCTCGTTTCAGTGCCATGGCATCAGCACCGGCGGCCAGGGCCTTCAGCCCCTCTTTGAAGATGGCCTCAGCCAGCACGGTGGCCGTGGTCGTGCCATCGCCGGCGGCGTCAGAGGTCTTGGAGGCCGCTTCCTTCACGAGCTGGGCGCCCATGTTCTCATAAGGGTCGTAAAGCTCGATCTCCTCGGCCACGGTGACGCCGTCTTTGGTCACGGTGGGAGCGCCCCAACCCTTGTCAATCACCGCGTTTCGACCTCGCGGCCCGAGGGTGCTGCGGACGGCCCGCGCCAGCTTGCCCACGCCGCTGGCCAGCTTCTGACGAGCCTCATCTTCATAGGCCAAGATCTTCGCCACGTTGTCTCTCCTTCGCCGTTGTCAAACGATTCGGCCGGGCCCAGTACCCCGGCACGACGCGGGAGCAATGCCGGCAGCCAGCTCCCCAGCGAGCAACTCGCAACGTCTTGATGCAAGTCATGTACCGTCGATTCTAAATTTCATAACACGTTAAATAGTAAAGGCTTAAGAGTTAAGCCCGGGCCGCGATGGTGCGTCGATGCTCTGCCAATTTGGCAGCGGGCGCCGCGTTTTGTCATTCCCGCGAGTCCCAGAAAAATCACGGTGCGCAATTCAGGAGCGAGCGACCGACGTTCGACCAAAGCGGCCGAGAGCCGCGTCTTGCTCTCCAGGATACGCTTGAGCCAGGGTCCCAGTGGACCGCCTTGCGATCGCAGCCTGGAGCTGTAGAGGCGGTTGCTCCCCAGCCCCGCGGGTCTGATAATCAGGCACACTCAGAATTGCCAGGGATTCCCGGGGTCAGGAGTCTCGCCGATGGGGAAGCCTTCGTTCGCCTTATACGCACGCTCAAAGGTGGTGGTGCTCGCGGTAGTCGTCGCAAGCAGTCTTCTGATTACGGTGACTCCGCACTTCTCGGCCGAGCTTGTTCCCAAGCACCTGGTCGTGACGCTCTGGCGGGCCGGCGCGCCGGGTGCCGAGGGGAACGACCCCACCCTGGACGTGCCGACGCTCACCGTATGGCGGCTGAAGCCCGAGGCGGCCACGGGAGCTTCGGTGGTCGTCTGTCCCGGCGGCGGGTACGGAATGCTGGCTCTGGATCACGAGGGCCGGCAGGTCGCCGAGTGGCTCAATTCGCTAGGCATCACGGCATTCGTGCTGAAGTACCGGCTGAGCCCGCGATATCATCATCCAGCCATGCTCCAGGATGCGGCCCGAGCGATCCGAACGGTGCGGGCCAGCGCGCAGCGATGGAGCCTCGATCCGCATCGCGTCGCGATCCTCGGCTTCTCCGCCGGCGGTCATCTCGCCTCGACGGCCGGCACGCACTTTGACGCCGGTAAGCCCGATGCCGAAGACCCGATCGAGCGCGAAAGTTCACGTCCTGATCGTATGATCCTGGTGTATCCGGTGATCGCCCTGGACACACCGTTTGGCCACGCCGGCACGAAGCGAAACCTGCTGGGTGAGAACCCTCCCGAAGCGCTGGTCCGCTCACTTTCGAACCAAACCCAGGTCACGGCCCAGACCCCGCCCGCGTTTCTGGCTCATACCAACGAGGACACCGGGGTTCCTGCCGAGAATGGCCTGCTGTTTGTCTTGGCCCTGCGCAAGGCCAAGGTACCGGTGGAATTGCACCTTTTCGAGAAAGGCGGACACGGACTGGGCCTGGGCACCGGCGACCGCCAGTTCGGCATCGCCGGCGACCCCGCCTTCCAGGAGTGGCCCAAGCTCTGCGCGATCTGGCTCAAGAACCAGCACTTTCTCGACCGGGCAGGTACTCCGGCAGCGGCACAGCAACCGGCGAATTGAAAAGCCGGACACCCCAAGCATTACACCGCTGGAAATCGGCCAAAAAGAAAAAAACCGGCCAGAGAATCAGTTCCGTGCGACTACCTCTCCCTTAGTCGTACGGTACCGAATCAACTGGCCGGTTAGCGGAGGGCCGGGTCTCTCGTCAATTCGCGACGAGACCGGGCCGTGTCTTGAGAAAGGGCGAGCGGGGGGTCGTGCGAGGCGTCCCGCTCGCCCTTTGGCGGGGGAGTTGTTACACCAAGGTGAAACAACCTTCGCCGATGGGGTGGATGCTTCAAATTGTGAAAGAGCTCAGCGTGTGTCGCTCTCTTCGTGTCTCACTCATGTCGAAATTACCTAAAGCAAACCGGGTGCCACTTCGATTTGAGCCCGGCCGGCGTCCTTAATTTGTCCCCAAGTCGTGCCCGGTGACTTGCCGATGTACTCGTGATTCTCGTAAGTTACGTCAATCCTCTTGGCGATCTGCAAATCGTGGAAAAAGGAACCGCGAAAAGGAAGCTCCCTTTGCCAGCGTCACTTTCATGTGCAGACACGCCCAAGATTCCGGCAGACATTCGAGTTGGCTCCTTGGCCTGGACTGGCTCGGGGTGAAGCAGCCGCTCTCATCTTGCAAATGTCACACATTCGGTGCTCTTGGATCGCATGAATGACCATAAAAAAGCCGGTGGCCGCACACCCCTGGAAACTCTGGCACGTGCTCTGGAGGGCTGGCTGAATGAAGGTCGACACGACGCACTCGAGCGTTGGCTTTCGCGGGAGCTCGATGGGGAAGGGGCGCCGCTGCGTCTGGGCTCTTCCATGTGGAGCGATTGTCTCGGTCGGCTGCTGGATGCCCGCCGCCAGCGTCGGCGATGGCCATCGAGCATTGACCGCCGTGTTTTGGCTCTGGGACGGTGCCTGCTGCGGTTCTCTCGGCCGGATAGAACGCAGGCAGCTGATTTCCCCGCGGAAGGTGAGCTTGCCGGCAGGCGCTCGGTGTTCGCGGAGCTGGCGCGGGCTTATCCACAAAGTGGCGAGGCGCGGGTCATCGGCTGGTGGCTGTCGCTCCCGGACGGACCTCATGTTCCGCCCCCCTTGCCGGCATTCTCGAGCACCCGGCGGGTTCTGGCGGTTCTTCGAGCCGGCTGGCGCGAGGCCGATGATCTTCTGACAATCGATCAATTGCGTGAAGAATCATCGAGTCGGTTCGAGCTCTTCGGCGCGGGGTGTTCCTGGCTGGGGCCAGACTGGCGTCTCTTGGACGCTGCACCTCTGACGCGGCCGCCGAGCCCGGGGGAGTGGATTTCCAGCTCACTTGCGGATTTCGCCGAATGGTCGTTCCGCTTGAGCGACGTTCGAGTAACCCGGGCTGCACTCTTACTTCGGGGCCAGAAGACAGCCCTCTTAGGCGACCAGATCGACGGCCGAAGAATGCTGTCGGAAACCGTAAGCGTCCTGTATAGCCTGCCTCCGGACGTCGTGGCCGAGCCGATGGCCAATTGCCGCGGAATGCTGCTGCGGAGGCCTGAAACGAAGGCCGCCGCATTGGCGCTTCCCCTGGCGCTGCCAGCGCTGCCTTACTCGACTGATCGCGGTCAGTTTGGCGTCGCGGCCGCTGGTGGATCGCTCCACTACCGCCTGACGCCTCGGGGCCGGCGATGTTGGCTTCCCCTTCTGGTCACATGGGACCCGAAGCGCCGTCGCAAGCGTGTTAGCTGGAGGGTGCTGACCGTCGCCGAGAACGCACGGATTTGCGGCCCGGATCAAGCCTTCGCCACACGCGTGAGCTGGGGCAGAGATGACACACTGGTCATCTACCGCAGCCTGGGACCGCCGGCGCTGCGGTCATTTCTGGGCCATCAGACCCGGGCCAGGTTTCTCATCGGCAGGTTCACGAGCGAGGGGGTCGTCGAGCCGCTTGTGAGCGTGGGCTGAGTCAACCGGTGCGACGGACTGCCGCGTCCGTCGTGGCTTCACCTCATCAAGGTGTATGTTACTTTGGCTGGGGCCGCGAAACGATCGCCGAGAGCGAAAGCGCGATGTACGCCAAAGCGACCACTACCATTATACTTCCCGAGTGGAAGTGAGCCGCCCGCAACCATGCCTGACCCCCGCGAATCAAAAGGCCCATCACCATCTGAGCCACGATCAAGAGCGCCGAGAGGACACCAAGAATGATCAGAACGAACTTCATAGACATAGAGATCGTGCGCCTCTTGCTAAAAATCCCAAGAGCCGTCGAAGCTTGACGTTGCCGCGTAACAGCGTGCGGGAAAGAAGTCAGTAGAACATTGCTGGAGCCGGACTCGCCTTGACGCTCCCGTCCGCGCATCATGGAGAATAGTCGATCGTGGGGGTTTCGTCACCCTTGGAGCAAAATCAAAGGACGGGAACGACACTCGAGGCCGGCATGTTTGCCGGGGCCGACATGACCGTGCCACAGGCATCACTTCGGGCAAGTGAGCAAATCAGTGCGAACCTCGCGACGGTTCGATCCCGCATCGACGAGGCCGCGCTGCGCTCGGGTCGGGGCCCGGAAGCGGTCACCTTGGTCGCCGTGACCAAGAAATGGCCGCTGGAGCTGCTTGAACCGCTGGTTGCAGCCGGCGCATCGGACCTGGGAGAAAGCTACCCGCAAGAGCTCTGGCGGAAAGCGGAAGCGCTTGCCGGCCGGAAACCCGTGGTGCGCTGGCATCTGATTGGCCACCTTCAGACGAACAAGGCCAAGCGCACGCTGCCTTTCGTCGAGATGATCCACGCGGTCGATTCGCTCAAGTTGCTCCAATTTCTCAACTCGCTGGCTTCCGAGCGGCTTTCCGTGCCATCGGTATGCCTTCAGGTCAATACCTCGGGAGAGGAGAGCAAGCACGGATGGCGAGCGGCGGAGATTCTCGCGGATGCCGACAGCATTGCCTTATGCCGCAATGTCCGGGTCGTCGGCCTGATGACGATGGCTGCATGGGGCACAACCGCCCAGACAGCCCGGCCCTCGTTCGTCGCGCTGCGCGAGACCCGCGACGCTTTGCGGCAGCGCACGGGGCTACAGCTCCCGCACCTGTCGATGGGGATGTCCGGCGATTTTGAGACCGCCATTCTCGAGGGCGCGACGCTCGTCCGGGTGGGCTCTGCGCTCCTGGAGGGAGTCGAGACGTGATCGAGCTGGCCGAGCACGCACAGGGGACAATCATCGCCGTACATGCCCAGCCCGGGGCCCGGCGGAACGCTATCCTGGGCCTGAGGGCCGGTGCGTTGCGGGTGGCCGTGACCGCCGCGCCCGAGAAGGGCAAGGCCAACGCCGCCATCGCCGCGGTGCTGGCCGAGAACCTGGGCTGCCGCGGTTCCCAGGTCGCGCTCATTTCGGGAGAGAGCTCGCGCCAGAAACGGTTTCTCATCGCCGGGATCGAGCCCGACGAGCTGCGCCTGCGAATCTTGACGGTTCTGCCGGACGCCGGCCCGACCTTACCTCTTTCGTGAAGACGCCATGCCTCTCTACCCCTCCGAGATTGTGATCGAGTCCTGGGCTGGATCTTCTCCCGTCGCGCTCATACGCGTTCCTGGCTCCAAGAGTCTTACCAACCGGGCGCTCGTCATCGCCGCGATGGCCGACGGCAAGAGCACGCTTTCCGGCGCGCTCGATTCCGACGACACGCGCGTCATGGTCCATGCGTTGCATACCCTGGGCATCGCGGTCGAGCACGATCGCAGCGCTTCGGTCATTTGTATCGAAGGATGCGGTGGCCGGCTGCCGGTCAACTCGGCAAGTCTATTCGTAGGGAACTCAGGAACCAGCCTGCGTTTTCTCACCGCGATGGTGGCCGCGGCCGAGGGCACATTTCACTTGGACGGCACGCCGCGGATGCAAGAACGTCCGGTCGATGATCTCTTGACGGCACTGCGCAGCTTGGGCCCCATCGTCCGCAGCGATCGCGGCAACGGCTGCCCCCCGGTCACGGTCGAGACCCTCGGGCTGGAAGGTGGCTACGCTTCGGTCCGCGGCGATGTCTCCAGCCAGTTCTTGAGCGGACTCCTGATGGCGCTGCCGTATGCCCGCGAGGCGACGACTGTCGACGTGCAAGGAATCTTGGTCTCGCAGCCGTACGTACAGATGACCCTCGCGGTCATGGAAGCCTTCGGGGTGACGGCCGGCAATCGAAAGTTTCGCCGCTTCGATGTCTATCCGGCCCGATACCGCGGCCGCGCCTACGCGATCGAGCCCGATGCCTCGGCGGCCAGCTACTTTTTCGCCCTGGCCGCACTCTCCGGCGGCACGGTCACCGCCCTTGGCCTGGGCACATCGAGCCTTCAGGGCGATCTCGCGTTCGTCGACATCCTCGAACACATGGGCTGCACCGTGACGCGCCAGCCGACGCAGACAACCGTGACCGGCGGACCGCTGCGCGCCGTCGACGTCGACATGAACGCCATCAGCGACACCGTCATGACCATGGCCGTTCTGGCTCTCTTTGCCGACGGCATCTCGCGCATTCGCAACGTCGGCCACATCCGCCACAAAGAAACCGACCGCATTGCCGCCTTGGCCACGGAGCTACGCAAGCTGGGCGCAAAGGTGGACGAGCTGCCCGACGGCCTTGTCATCAACCCTCCCCCGCGAGATCAGCTCCAGCCCGCCCGGATCAGCACGTACGACGATCATCGCATGGCCATGTCCTTCGCACTGGCGGGGCTCAAAGTTCCCGGCGTCACGATTCTCGATCCCGGATGCGTGGCGAAGACCTACCCGGGATTCTGGGATGATCTGGGAGCAGCGCGCGGACCAGTGGCAGCCAAAGCCCCTAGCGGGTCCAGAATGCACTGATGCTGTGAAACTTTTGCGCTGCCAGAATTCCAAGCCAGAACACCAGAATCGAGTTGAGTAAGAACGCCATGATCCAAGGGAGCGGGGTGTGGAAGCTCCTCTGCTCCGCGAAGTTCGACCGGTCGGGTTCGGGCGACGGCCGAGACTCTTGCTGCGGCTCGCTGGGTCGATCCAACGTCAGGCTGTCTGTCATAGATCGATGGGTCTCAGTTCGCACAAACAAAGTCCGCCGAGCTTTCCATGGCGGAGTCGACGGCTCCTCAGCAGCGAAACAGGCCGGGGGATCGGGAGGAGCAATGTCCTCCTCTACGATCGGATCTCCCCAGACAGCCAAGCGGAATACGTCATAGGGACAACATTCAGGGAACGCTAAGCGGACAAGGTGATTTCCGCTCTCGTCCACCGTCACTCCTGTGACCTGAGCACCAACCCATTGGGTGACATCCTGACCAGCCAGACATATCCAAGCTTTCTCGGCGCTTGGACCTGCCTGGTCCACGGAAACCATAGCTCCGCCAGTACTTAAATTTCGGATCTGGACACGTTTCGTTCGGAATTGCCCTTGTTCCCACCAACCCAGGCAAGCAAGGTCTCGCGGCGTGTTGTACCTCAATGCGCGGCGACGATCAGGGGGCGACATATGCGGACCCGCGTAGTGTACAAAGGGGATTTCTCGCTCGTGGCAAACCAATTTTAGGCCGCCAATGGGGAGAATGCGGACAAGCGCCGGTGCAACTTCCTGCCGTCCCTTTCGTCACGAACACCCAAGCCGAATCAGAGGAAAGCCGAAGTCCGCGGCTTTGTCATCGTCTCCGGCAGCCCGCACTCGGACAGTCGCTCGACCGCGTCCAAGGATCGGGTGCTATCGAAGCGCTTGGCGTTACGGGCTCTCCCGACGAAACGATCCACCGCCATGTCGGGTGGTCCATTCCTCTCAATAGCCACGAAACCCTAAAGGCTGCGCCGAACTCGCGCTCGCCAGTCGCTGTCTGAGGAAAGGCCTGAGTTCTTGACGCTCCAGGTTGGAGTTCTTGACGGTCTGGAGCCACCCGGGGTATCGTAATCGGCCAAGAGATCCGAATCCAAATGACGCTCACGGCAGGGCTTGCATCCGAAGGCCAGGCGAACCAACAACCATGCTACTGAAACGGACTCATACCTGCGGAGAATTGACGAAAGACCAGATCGGGCAGGCCGTTGTGCTCAGTGGCTGGGTAGATGCCTGGCGTGATTTCGGGGGACTCGTGTTCATCGACCTGCGCGACCGTTACGGCCTGACGCAGGTCGTCTTCGAGCCCGACGCCGGCGCCGAGCTGCAGGAACGCGGCCGCGAATTGCGTAACGAATATGTGATCGGGATCAAGGGGACCGTGGCGCCTCGCCTCCCGGGCAAGGAAAACCCCAAGCTGAAGACCGGGGCGATCGAGGTCCGGGCGACCGATCTGGTGCTCTACAACGCCACGCCCACGCCTCCTTTTGAGATGCACGGAGCCGAGCCTAACGAGGAGCTGCGGCTGAAGTACCGCTTCCTCGACCTCCGCCGGCCCGAGATGCAGCGCATCTTCATCCTCCGCCATCGCCTAACCCAGCTCATGCGCAACGTCATGAGCGACCTCGACTTCCTGGAGGTCGAGACGCCCATACTGGGACGCAGTACGCCGGAGGGCGCGCGGGATTTCCTGGTTCCCAGCCGGGTCCATGCCGGACATTTCTATGCGTTGCCCCAGTCGCCCCAGCTTTACAAGCAGCTTCTCATGGTGTCCGGCTTCGACCGCTACTTCCAGATTGCCCGCTGCTTTCGCGATGAAGACCTGAGGGCCAACCGCCAGCCTGAGTTCACTCAGCTCGACGTCGAGATGTCGTTCGTCGAGGACCACGACGTCATGTCGACGATGGAGCACTTGATCGCCGCGCTGGCCCGCGAGTTCTCGGGTGCGGAGGTCACCCTACCACTGCCACGACTCGAGTATCACGAGGTGATGGAGCGGTTCGGCAGCGACCGGCCCGACCTGCGGTACGAGCTCGAGCTGAAGGACATTGCCGATATCGCCGAGTTGACGGAGTTTAAGGTTTTCAAGCAGGCGCGCGACTTTGGCCACCGGATCCGGGGCCTCTGCGCTCCCGGCGGAGGTGGTCGCTACAGCCGCAAGGACCTCGACGGCCTGACCGAGTTTGCCAATAGTTTAGGCGCTAAGGGTCTGGTCTGGCTGAAGGTCGAGGCCGCTGAGCTCACCGGCCCGACCGCCAAGTTCTTCCCAGCCCCCGCGCAACAGAAGCTGCGCGAGCGGCTGGGTGCGAAGGCGGGCGACTTGATCTTGATCGTGGCCGACACCCAGGCCGTAACCAGCCAGGTGCTCTCGAACCTGCGGGCCCGGTTGGCGTCCGAGCTTTCCCTCTACGATCCCAAGGCCTTCCATTACTCTTGGGTCATTCACTTCCCGCTCTTGGCCTGGGATGCCGAGGAAGGCCGCTACGTCGCCGAGCATCACCCGTTCACGATGCCGATGTTTGAAGATCTGCCGCTTCTGGACAGCGATCCGGCCAAGGTTCGCGCCCAGGCCTATGATCTTGTGATCAATGGCGAGGAGGCCGGCGGAGGGACAATCCGCTGCCACGACCCGATCATCCAGTCCCGGATCTTCGCCTTGCTGGGACTTTCGCCTGAAGAGGCCGAGGAAAAGTTCGGCTTCCTCTTAAGCGCCCTGCGCAACGGCGCGCCACCACATGGCGGCATCGCGCTAGGCCTCGACCGGCTGGTGATGCTTTACTCAGGGCTCACCAACATCCGCGACTGTATTGCCTTTCCCAAGACCGCCAAGGGTACCGATCTGATGACCGGCGCCCCGGGGACTGTTGATGCCCGCCAGCTCAAGGAGCTGCATATCCGGCAGGCTTAGGATAGGGCGGTTCGCTTAAACGTTCCTCGCAATAACCCTCAGCGCAAGACCCTTTCCCCCTCTTCCACGCCTGCCGGGTCTCGCCCCCGTGCCTTCCTGGCCGATCGCCTGATCGTTGAACTTGCTTGCGCCGCGATCTCGTTGTCAATTCAATCATCATTGAAAAGGAAAGACTTTTTACACAAAATTCACAACGTTCAGGAGCGTATCTTACGTACTAATTTTATACGCTAGTGTATGGCGTGCACCCGTGCATTACTTTAAGATGCGAACACTGGGCCAGGGGGTTAAAGTCTCGCTGGCGTTTGTCCGTTCCGAGGCCCTGAGGGTTTGGCCGTGTTGTCAGCAGCGAAGTGGCGAGCCATCTGGCGCATCCGACGGCGGCAGGTGCTTGCTCTGGCGGCGTCGCTCTTGGTCTTGATGGGCTTGCCTGGCATGAAGAGCCGGATGTTCCGAGCCCGCGAGGAAACCGGGAGTGCGGCCTTTCCGTCGAGCAAGACGATCGCACGGCTGGATGCCATTGCTCAAGGAACCAAACTCAGCC
>JBKQMU010000309.1:0-13207 GCA_052146555.1 Isosphaeraceae bacterium | reverse complement strand
TTGAGAACGCACGATCAGCGCTACCGTGGCTCTATGAGCAGTTCGCGAGTACCCGGCGGGGTGGTGCACAAGCTTCCAACAGACCTACGCAAGGCGCTGATCACAAATCCTGTGGCACTCGATGCCTGGAAGGAACCAGATCGGAATGCTGGAATCCGCAGGAGCCGCCGAGCCCCTAGGTGAATTCACGCTGCCCCCTTTTATTCCACCGGCTGAGGAAGACCAGTTCATCGAAATGGCCCTCCAGTGCCGCCCGGAAATTCGCGCAGCAGAGGCAGCGGTGGCCGGCACGAAAGCCGCTGAAAACCTGGCCCGCGCTGATCGCATTCCATCTCCGATCGTGGGTCCTCAGTACGCGATGGATGAAGCCGGTATTCAGTATATCGGTTTCGTTTATATCACCCCAATTCCGGTCCTGAACTCGGGAAAACCGCTACTGACTCAACGTCAGGCTGAGCACTGCCGGGCTCATCAAACCCTGCAACAGGCGCGACAGCGTGCTGTGGCGCAGGTACGATCAGCACTTGCGAAGTGGAACGGAGCCTCGGAGTTGATCAAGGAATCCATTGGCTTGACCAGCGAGCTCCAGCGCGAGGTGACGAACCTCGAGCGACTCTTTGACCAAGGGGCGGCAGACTTGGGCAAGCTGATGCAGGCGCAACAGCGTTTGATCCAACTAAGAACTGCGGAAGTCGATGCGATCTGGTCCGCAACCCAGGCGCAGGCGGATCTTCTGCTCGCGCTGGGCGCACCCGCCTTGATCCAGGGAATGCTCAATCGCGCCCAAGCCGCTGCAGGTGCTTCTGCCCCCGCGTCACCGCCTCCGGCCTTGTCCTCATCTCCTTTCGGCCTCGGAGTGGCGTCCCAGCCCGGTTCGCCTCTTGCTCCCGAGCCAGCCATCAAGCGTTGAGTTGATGGTGCACCACCGCCCTGGAATGCGAAACCTCCCTCAGAAGACCACTCAGAAAGTCATCAGGCCACTCCACGGGACCACGCATGTTTCATCGCGAAAGCCGGGATGAGAAATCGCTCGGATTTTTTTGTTGTTTCGCCTGGCACCTTCCGACTTTGATTGAGCATAAGAGAACTGGGCCCCGGCCAAAGGACGGTCCGTGCCCTTTTCTATCCTTCCCCAGCTCGCAAGCTTTCCTCTTCTCTCTTATCTCGCCTGTGGCGAGCAGACGAATTTTTCCTGAAGGTTTCTCGGCTTTGTGCCGATAATGATTCGATAAGCTTGAGCGCGGAGTTTTCCGCAGGAAGCGGTTCTTCAGGATGAAGCGGCTCTCCGGAGCAGCTTCTCTCGAGACCTTAAGCCAGGAGGGCTCAAGGGCCATGTCGCATGATGATGCTGTCAGTCGCATGACGGGTGAGCATTCACGGCGTCGGGTTCAGTTCCAGACCATGCTGGAGGATCTCGAGGGACGCGTCCTCCTCTCGGGACACCACGGGCGCCACGTTCTTGTTCACGTGCATGTCCAGGCGCCCCATGTGCGTGCTGTGCAGCATCCGAACCATCACGGCCGGGTGCCACGCGGGCTCATGGTGAGCTACGCTCAAGCACCAGCACCCACGATCAATGTTCAACCGACGATCAACGTTCAGACCAGCGTCGGCGGAAGCACCTCGACACCGGCAGCGAGCACGACGAGCCCATCCACGACCGCCCCATCCTCGGCGACACCAGCCGGGACTGCTTCGAACGCGTCGACGCCAACGTCGACACAAACGCCGGCGTCGTCACCGGCTGCGACGTCCACATCAAGTGCGTCCTCGACCACTGGAACGGCGCAAGGAACACCAACGACAAGCCAGTCGTGGCCGGTCTCGTTGGCGCCTTCATCATCGAGCTCGACGCCTCCATCCTCCAGCTCGACGTCCACATCGTCCAGCTCAACGTCTACCAAGCTAGCGCAAAGCCCGACAACCACGACGACCACATCCACACCAACGACTACATCCACGACGACCTCGTCCACCACGACGACCACATCCACACCGACAACCACACCAACGACCACGCCAAGCTCAACCTCGAGAACGCCGGCGAGCTCCTCGACTTCGACCGGCTCAACAACATCGACTTCGACCGGTTCCGCTGGCTCGACTTCACCAAATAGTTCGGGCACAACGACGGGCTCGAGCTCGAATTCCGGTTCCACGACTTCGACACCAACACCCACGCCACCGGCACCGGCACCGCCGACTTTCGCCAATGGCACGCTGATCTTGAACGCCCAGACGGGTGAAATCGACGTGTATTCCAGTGGTGCGCGGCAACTGATCTCTCCTCCCGTGGCTGCCGCGATGAACATCAAGCCAACGCAACTCACATCGCTCGATTCCAGCAAGTTCAATCTCATTCCCACGGGACCGGATTACTTCCCCGATAACATGTTCCTTCGGAACGATCAGACTGGTGAGATTTCCCGGTATTCGAGTGGCGAGCTCCACGTCGTGTCTGTTCCCGTGGTGAACACGCTGGGGCTTAATGCCTCGAACGTCGTCACGATCACCGCAGCCCAGTACAACAAGGTGAATAAGGGGGCTGATTATTTCGCCGAGGGGATGCTGCTGAAGAACGTGCAGACCGGCGAGCTGGATATTTACAGCGCCGCTCAGCGCCACACGATTCCGGTTCCTGCCCAAGCGAAGATGAACATCGCCGCCTCCAGCGTGGCCACGATCAGCGCCAGCCAGTTTAATGCGATACCACATGGGAACGACTATTTCCCCGATGGCAGCTACGTGACCAACGAAGTCACCGGCACGATCGCTCAGTACAGTGGCGGCTACCTGCACAGCATTTCGGAGCCGGTCGCGACCGTGATGGGACTGAAGTCCACAGATCTGATTCCGGTCACGCCGAGCGAGTACAACGCCATTCCCATGGGCCTGGCCTATTATCCCAACGGGATTTTCATCAGCAACAATCAGACCGGCGAGGTTGACCAGATGAGCGGTGGACAACGGCTCTGGGTTTCACCCCAGGACGTCCAGGCTCTGGGACTCACGAGCAACCAGATCGCGGCCATCAGCGCCAATGAGTTCAATGCCATCCCGGTGGGTGGAGTCTTCGCCATACCGGCCGGTTCGTCGAGCAGCCAGTCGAGCAGCTCCATGCCCGGCTCGTCGCAGAAGAGCCAGTCGAGTAGTTCCACCTCGTGACAATCCCGTGTCGTTACGTGGGAAACCCGAAGGTTGCGATCTCGCGGCCGTCTCCTGGATCGGGGACGGCCGTTTCTTTTCCCTTGGGCATGGGGCTTAAGAGCGGGGTTCATCGCGCCAAAGAGCCGGTTTGCTTTTGCTCAGTGCCCAGGCGCTGCTCGTAGAGATTGGCCCAGGACAGAAAGTCATAGAAAGCCAGCAGTGTGCAAAAGACAAGTCCGGGTTTACCATCCAGAAACCCGATGCGGAATACATATGCATAGGTGAAACGAACGAGTGGGCGCATGGGCAACCGCAGGTAGACCTTCTTGAGCCATCGCTTGATGCGCTTGCCATGTCCGATCGACGCAGGCACCGGCTCATTTGCGAACCGGTCGTACATGGCTGCTTCCCAGACTGCGTAGCGATTATGCTTCTCGACCCAGGCCGCGATCGTTGGGTAAGCGTGATGGTCGAGCGCGTGGTCTAGCCGCAGGGCGCGGCCTTCGAGCTCGACGTGCTCATGGGCCTCGTTGTCGCCTGTCCGGCCGCCGGTATGGTCGGGCATCTTCTCGTAGCGCCCCAGACGATGCTGAAAGAAGCGGAGATTCCAGCACTCCGAATAACCGCAGTGACGAATGCGACGGCCCAGGAAAAAATAACGTGAGTTCAGGTAGTACCCTTCAGCTTCGTCCCGGGAGATCCGCTGGCGAATCTCACCAGCAAGCTCGGGAGTGACCACTTCATCGGCATCGACGATGAGCACCCATTCGTTCCTGAAGGGAAGGTTGTCCAGTGCCCAGTTCTTTTTCTTAGGGTAAGTTCCATTGAAATCGAACTGGATGACGGTGGCTCCGAACATGGTGGCGACCTCGGCGGTTCGATCGCTGCTATGGCTATCGACGACGAACACTTCGTCGGCCCACTCAAGCGCGGGCAGGCAGCGGCGGAGGTTCTCAGCCTCGTTCTTCACGGGCACGATCACGCTGACGGGAGCCTTGAGAACGGCTCGGCGAAAACCTGCCTCGCCAGTGCCGGCTGGCTTTCGCACGGCTTCATCGACAACGGGCATGTGGTTCTGTCTCCCGAAGAAAGGCACTCGTTTTGCTCAAGATTCGTTCCCGCGGCCAAAGGACCTTCAAAGCAGGACACACTCGGGAACAGGCCCACCGCCGGCGAGCCACTGGTAGACTGATTCCAGCCGTCGCGCTTGCTGGTCCCAGGTGTACTGACTTTCGACCAACGCACGTCCGATCTGTCCCAGCCGCCGGCGCTCGCGATTGGTTCGATCGAGAAGCTCGTGCAGTCCCTGTGTGACGGCAGGCGTCCGGGGTTCGACAACGATAGCTCCGCCAGCGCTTGCCAGCTCGGGGAAGTGGCAGCTTGTGGTGATCAAGCAGGGCAGCGAGCAGGCCAGGGCCTCGAGAATCGCCATGCTGAACCCCTCGCTGTAGCTGGGCAAGACGAAGGCGTCGGCGGCTGCCCAGACCTGGCTGGCGCACCGGCCTCCCACGTGTCCCAGATAGGTGACGCGCTGAGAGAGCCCCAGGCTTTCCATCCGCTCGGAGAACGGTTGCCAGGCGCCGTCGTCCTTGCCGGCCACAAGCAAGTGAAGCGCAGGGAATCTTGCCCCGAGCTCTCCCATCGCTTCGGCCAGCATGTCGAGCCCCTTCTTGACGTGGACGCGGCCAAAAAAAAGGAGCACAAACTTATCTACAAGCTCGGGATGCGCTCGCTCGAGTTCGGCCCGTCCGGGAAGATGGCTCGCAAAGTCGAGGTCGACACCGTTGGGGATGAAGCAGATAGGTGTGTGTGGGGCCAGCCGGTGCAGGTGATCGATTTCCGGGCGTGAGAGCGCGTGCAGGCAGGCGGCGTGGCGAAGATTGCGCCCTTCCACCAGTGCGAGGTACAGGCGCTTCTTCCAGCCCTTGTGCCGCAAGGCCCAGGGCTCGGCCATACCATGAGCCGCGATCAAGTACGGTACACCGGCATCCCGGGCAGCCCGCGCTCCGCGCCGGGTGTGCTCCTGCCAGAGCCCGTGCATGTGAACCAGGGCTGCCGAGCTTACGGCCGCTTCGAGGTCGCTTTCGGGGCCATCGAGTCGCAGTCCCGTCTGGACCACCCCGGCTTCGAGTCGCGAGGGCGTGGGCGTGACGATCGTCACGTCGGCTCCCTGCCGGCAGAGAGCGCCGGTCATGCCCAGGATGCTGGGAACCATGCCTCCGTCGCGCACCGGGTCCAGGCCATTGCACAAATGGAGCCAGGCCCCAGAAGACGGCGATGGGCCGTGAGTCGCCATGAGGGACTTCGTTTGCATGCGCGTCATGGCCTCATCTCACTCCTTCGAGGATCTCACGCTGAGAAGCGATGCGCCGGCCAGCCGCCAGCTCGAGCGCCTCGAGCATGCCCTTCGCGAAGCGGTCGGGGCCCCACTCTTCCACGACCTCGGCCGCTCGCTGGCCCATGGACTGGCGCTCTTCAGTCGTCAGTTGTGTCATCCATGTCAACTTCTGTGTCATTTCTTCGATGTTCAGCGGATCGAACCTCGCTCCCGTCAGTCCCTCCGGCTCGGGAACGAGCGTCGTCACGCAGCCGGCTCGCTCGGAGACAAGCAGGGGCAATGAGGTGCTGGCGGCCTCGTTGACGACGAGTCCCCAGGGCTCTGAAAGGCTGGGCAGGACGAAGGCCGATGCAAAAGCAAAGAGGCGCGACAGAGGATCGGCCTGAAGGAAGCCGGGCCGGTGAATCGCTTCCGCATGGCCGCTTTCGGCGATTGCCGCGTCGATCGAGCGGGCCTCCGGCCCGTCGCCGCAGAGGACAAGGTGCCAGCCTTTTCCTGGCGCGGCCCCAACCCGGTAACGGCCGAATGCCTTGATTAGGCGCGGCAGGTTCTTCTCGGGGACGAAGCGACAGACTGACAGGAAGAACGGCGCTTCGGGCAAGCCGCGCCGCCTCTCGGAACAGTTGTGCCAGGCAAGAGCTGACAATCGGTAGTAGGCGTTATCAACGGCATTGTATCCCAGCGCGATGCGCTCTGCCGGCATGCCCAGCGTGTGGAGATAGTCGCGATGCCGCATGCCTCCCACTAAGGCGGCGTCGAAGAGGCGAACCCGCCGCGCTTTGACCAGCTCTTTCCACCAGACTCGGCGGCGGTCGATGGCCTGGCTCTCCGACAACAGGATCGCCGTTTGCCCGTGCCGCCGGGCCCAGCGAGCGGCTGCCATGCTCTCAGGCCGGGCATAGCCGACGATCCCCAGAACGTCGGGCAAATCGCGGTCCAGCACCTGGGTCATGGCTCTTGCGCATTCCGAAGGGCTCAGCGATTCGAGGACGCGGTCCGGAAACAGGGTGATCCAGTCAAAGGGTTCGGTCTGATGCTGCCGGAGCCAGGGATAAGTCCGCTCGCTGGAAGCGACCTCGTAGGCGATCAGGCAGTCGCCGCGCTGCCGCAGACGAGTGGCCAGCGCCCGCAGGCGAGCCAGGTGATAGGGACCGAAATTGGTGAAGCAGACGGCCAGAATCATGTTGCTCTCCCTCGCACTTGCCGCTTCACTGCGGCAGGCCAAAAATGGGGGTGCCCCCGCCCTCCCGTACCGTATGCCGCGAAGCTTGCTTCAGCCGTTTCAGGTAACCGGCGCGCCAGGCCATGATCGGCCGCTCCGCGACCTGGCCCAGCAAGACCCCCGAGCTAATCCCCACGCTGCAGAGGACAAGCCACGTCACCCTCCAGTCGCTGATCAGTTGCCACCTGAGAATGGCGGAGCCTGTGAGCATCACGATGGGCCCGTGGAAGAGATAGGTCGGGTAGCTCGCTAGGCCCAGCGCGCGGATAAGCGCACCGGAGCGTCCTCGATCCAGCACGCTTTCCGCTTCGCGTTCGAAGGTGACGAACCGCACCAGCATGAGCGTAAACGCCATGCCCAGCATTACGTACACAACCTGGAGGTGAACGTTCTGCGAGTACCACATCGCCATCGCCGCGATCAAGACCGGGATCCAACAGGCGGAGACGGTCCGGGCCAGCCGCGAGCCCCGCAGTGACTGGCGGTACTCGGCGACTAAGGCTCCCTGGAACCAGATGATCCCCAGCCCAAAGAGCAGACCAGGGCTGCGGACATAGGCGGTCCGGACCGCGCGGAAGTAGACCCAGTCGAGCGCCACGGCCAGCACCATGCAGAGCACCATGCCCAACGTGGTCGGCCGGATTCCTCGCTTCAGGGCCACGCACACGATTCCGCCGTAAAGCAGGTAATAAAACATCTCGTTGGTGATGCTCCAGGAGGGAGCGAACGAGCCATAGGTCTGGGTCAGGTTCTGGACAACCAGAAGCTGGCCCAAAAGAGTGTTCATGTTCACGCCCTGGGGCCAGCAGCCCGGCCGGGCTGATCCCATCAGCCGCTCGCAGACGACGGCCGTCAGAAGCCCCAGATAGTAAAGCGGCAAGATCCGCGACAGTCGAGCCAGCAGGTACGGCCCTAGCGGAAACGTTTGGCCCTCGATCTGGCGCTCGACCGAAAGCTGGATACAGTAGCCGCTGATCACGAAGAAACCAATAACCCAGTAGACCCCGGCCGCGACCACATAGAGCAAGAGGTCGTGCAGCCAACCGGGAAACTGGCCGGGAACCTCGGGATGGATCGCCCAGGAAATGTCAACCGCATGAGCAGCCACCACTAGGAACGCAAAGAGACCGCGACAGATGTCAATCTTCTCGTTCGACGTGAGCGGCCCCCTCTCATCAGGTGGGCAAGGATGTGAGGCGGCTTGTCCATCGGGCATTTCAGGGTCCCTCCTGAAAAAGCGGTTCGGCGAGCTGCTGGCTCTGCTATGTCGCTGGCGCAGGGTTGCCGGATCGTGCGGCTCCTATCACGTCCATTTCAGCCCGTGGCGGGCGCTATCTGCCGGTGACTCCGGCTGCTCTCCTTCGGTTGACTCTGGCTGCTCTCTTCCAGATCGCTTCCGCCGGTTAGCCCACCACAAGAGCACGACGATCGGAAACGTGGAGAAACCCCAGTTGTAGTAGAACCAACTCAGAGGGTCGTCGCCGACGACCATGAACCAGGCGTTGAAGAACGTGATTGCCCACCAAAACTGCACCCACATGACCTCTGCGTACCGCCGGAAATACTCGTACGATGTCCGCAGCAAGAGCCCGGCGCAGGCCGTCACGATCAAGGTCCCGACCGCTCCCCCGTTGAGCTGAGCTGCCCCGAGGATGCCGATTGCCGGTCCTGTAAACTCAAGGTCGCGCTCGAGCTCCGAAGAGGCAATCCAGGCGCTGATCCACTGGGCCCGGCCGAAAAGCGGCTTGGTGGGCCAGAGGATTCGAGGAATGAACGTCGACATGACGCGAAGGTAATTCATCCCATAGTCGTACTCGGACTTCCCGGGCACGGCATCCATCATGATCAGAAAGCCACCATACTCGGTCGTCTCGTGGCTCTTGGCCTCTTCGTCCTGACCCTCGACGTTCAAGCTTTCGAAAACTCTTTCGAGCTTGAACTCGGAAAGATACTGGGTAAACCCTGAGAGCGACTGCTCGTAAGCATCGTTGCCCCGCCAGCCGATGGCAATACCGACTACCAGGGCACCGGTGCAAAGCGTCGCCCCGAGGACAGGCCAAGAGGGCCGTTTCATCCGGGTAATGTAGAAGGCGCAGACTGTCGATAGCACACCGATCAGCGAGTGAGAACGCTTACCGTTGAACATCCATATTGCTGTATAGGCAATGGCCACCACGATTCCGGCAAGTAGGAACTGGGGACGGCCGACGCTCGGCGACCGGCCCGTCACGATGAGCATGATCGCCGCCACCATCATCACGAAGGGAAACGAGCGCAGCAGGGCCTCCTCAGGCGAGGTTCCATCGACTGCCTGGGCCCCTCCCCGGATGAGCATGCCCGCGCAGAAGAGGCCCCAGATGACAAGCAGTGGTGCAACCGCGGCGATCCAAATCGGGTTCCACTGGCGCGGCGGCTGCGGCAGCACCGAGACAAAAGCTCGGCCAGCCCCCAGGTGATACACGATAAGGAACCACAGAAGCGCCCAAAAGGCCCGCAGATTGGCTTCCTGCACCAGGTCCTTGCCACGTACGTCCAGCGCCCATTCACGATAGGACAGCGCCTGGATGACGTAGACCTGAGCATAACCGAGTAGAAACAACCAGACCGGCGCGAACGGGTCAAACTTCCGACTTGCCACATGAGCCAGAAAGTAAAGCACTATCACTGCTGCCGTGGCGAAGACGAAGAATTGGTCATCCATCGCTCACCCCACAGTGTTCGAGCCGTGGGTAGTTGCTCTTGGAGGCTATGGAGGGGGCCAAGCAGGTTTGCGTGTAGTGAGTGTGATCGCTCAAAATCTCGCCAGTTGCTCCCAGCGCCATCTGCTCGGCCATGGCGTCAGTGACCGTGGCGTGGTAGCGCTTCCAGGTATACTCAAGCGCTCTGCTCCGCGCGGCGGCTGACATCCGGCGGCGAAGCTCGGGCGCGTCGCCTAGCTCCTGCATACGTCGGGCCAGGCTCTCAACGTCGCGCGGGGCAACCACGAAGCCTTCGACGCCATGGCGGACCACCGAGCCCGCCGACGGACTGACCACGCTGGGTAGACCGCAGGCAAGCGCCTCATACGTGACGACGGCGGAGCCCTCGAAGAGTGAGGGAAAGACGAAAACGTCGGCGGCCGCCATCAGGGCCGGGACCTCGGCATGCCCGACGCGGCCTAGCAATTGCACGTGCTCCAACATCGAGCCCAGCGGTCCCGGGTTTTGCGGCAGCGCTCCTAAAAGCTGGAGGGTCCATCCGGGACGCCGCACCCGGGCCCATGCTTCCAACAAGTGCTTGATACCCTTGCGCTGAGTGATTCCACCCGCGAAGAGAAAAACGCAGCTCTCGTCGTGACGCTTGCTGGCAACTGGTCGAAACCGATGACAGTCAGCCGCGTAAGGGATCACCCGGATCTTGGCCCGCAGCGTTCCGTGTTCGCTGAGCTTTTGCGCGATGTGATCCGATGGAACGAGGATGCAGTCCGCCAGCGCGATGTCCCTTAGCCTGCGCTCGTGTAGCCAGGCTAGCTCGCGACGATCGAGAACGCCATCACCCAAGTAGAGCGGGAAGAACTCAGGCGCTAGCGCGGCTTCCTGCTCGAGAACCTGAAGCTCCTCGCGTACGTCGCCGTGGACCATGCTCAAGACGGAGGGAATGCGCAGGCGGCGGCAAAGGGGAAGCGTCACCTCCGAGCCGACGTCGCTGAAGACCAGAAGGGCACCGGGAGGGCGCTTGAGGAGCAGCCGCGCCAGTCGGCGGTCGAATCGGCGGCAGCGAGCCACGGCAAGCGAGCGCTTTAGCGCCTGCGCTCGCCCCGCGAGGCGCGATTCGATCCTCAGCGAAAGGTCGACGCTGGGCACGCTCACCACGCACCCGGTGGGGATTTCGGGGTCGTGCCGCCGCCGCAGAAGCGGTTCGACCCTGGAGAAGAGCCCAGGCGCACGGCTCCGTGCGAGTCTCGCCATCGGCCCGCCTGGGTCATAGTATGAGGAGGTCACGAACCGGTCGAGCAAACCCGATTGACCGAGTCCGATAACGGCCTGGTAAGCAGGAGGCCGGGCATCCGGGCAGGCTACCACTACGTTCCTGCTGCTCTTGCGTCGTTCCATCGCCGCCCCGATCTTCCTTGATGTACCGCCTTGATCTTCCTTGATCCGTACGCCAACCGCCGCAATCTGCTTACCGGCCCGGGAACGACTGGGCGTGCTTCTCGCGCCGTGCCAGTTCCAGGTCGTGTTCGACCATCATCTTGATGAGTCCCCGGAAGGTGATTTCGGGCTTCCAGCCAAGCACCTTTTGCGCCTTGCTGGACTCGCCCAAGAGGACATCGACCTCGGAGGGACGGGTATACCTGGGATCGAAATCGATGAAATCGCGATAGTCGAGGTCTAGAAGCGAGAAGGCCAGTTCGAGCAGCTCGCGCACCGAGTGAGTTTCGCCGGTGGCAACAACGTAGTCGTTGGGCTTTTCCTGTTGGAGCATCAGCCACATGGCGCGGATGTAGTCGCCAGCGAACCCCCAGTCGCGCTGCGACTCTAGGTTACCCATTACCAGCCGCCTTTGCAGCCCCTCCTTGATGCGGGCCGCCCCTAGGGTAACCTTGCGAGTGACAAACGATTCGCCGCGGCGCGGACTCTCATGATTGAACAAGATGCCCGAGCACGCGAAGAGTCCGTACGCCTCGCGATAATTGATGGTCTGCCAGTGCGCATAGAGCTTGGCGCAGGCATAAGGGCTACGGGGGTGAAAGGGCGTCTCCAGTCCCTGGGGCGGCGGCGCCGAGCCGTACATCTCCGAGCTTGACGCTTGGTAAAACTTTACCGGCTTGGCGCGATTGAGTTGCCGGACCGCTTCCAGCAATCGAAGTGTGCCCAGCCCCACCACATCAGCTGTGTACAGGGGCTGATCGAACGAGACCCGGACATGGCTTTGCGCGCCTAAATTGTAGACCTCGTCAGGACGAACCTCCTCCATCACGGTGGCAAGGCTCGATGCATCGGCCAAGTCTGCGTAGTGTAGGCGGAGACGATCGCGAACCCTGGAATCATACTGAAACAGATGATCGATTCTTTGACGGTTGAGTGAGCTGGAGCGTCGGACGAGCCCGTGAACCTCGTAGTCTGCCTTACCCAGCAAGAATTCCGCGAGGTAAGAGCCGTCCTGACCGGTGATTCCAGTGATCAAGGCACATTTCATGGAAGCTGATTCCCGGGCGTAAGGGTGCACAATCAAGAGTGCCGTGCGGGTTCAGGGTACATGATACTCGGCACGCTCGGCGGGGAGTATCGGCTCAAGTTCGACGAGCAATAATCGGGTGAATTCTTGAAGCGATTCGCCGTCGGGATCGAGCTCTCCCGGATAGAAGACCTCGACGGTCATCGATGAGCCACGCGTGGTTCGACCATAGCTGCCGCGGCTCGTCACGGGCAGGTGGCGGACGAAGCCCTCCAGCTTCCCTTCGCCAAAGATGTAATACCAAAACCCGACCTGCTCGACCAGTTCACCTCGGCCGTAGCCCAAGCGAGTGATGAGTGTGTGCCTGCTTTCCTTGTAGGTGATATCCATCACCTTGGTCTGTGATTCGATCTTGTTCCACCCTCCTGAGGGGAGGCAGATCTCCGGCGAATGCTGGAGGTTATAGCCCTGCTTCGAGTAGTTGATCCAGAGCTTCAGTTGCAGACCCGGACGCGTGCGGCTCTCGTAAACCCGGTTGAGATACTCGGTGGTCTCGGCACGCTCGATGATGTCAGCGGCAACCGGCTCATCCCGGCCAATCCAGTCGCCCAGATCCTTAGGAATCTCTTGAATCGGCCGCAAAAGGGCGGGGCGAATTGTTATGTCGATACGCTCGAGGCCCGCCTGGGCGACGAGCCCCATCGCGAGGAAACCTACACAGAAGACGCAGCGGCTCTTTCGTGTCATGACAATTCCTCGGGTACTTGAAGAGGCATCAGGTTCCCGGATAGTCCTGCCCTGTTCCAGTAGACCGGTTCGCCCAGAACCCCTGAGGCCGTCTGGGGCCTGATCGATGAGTGCAGACTCTTGAGGGGATCCTCCGGCGGGTCCGCGTGGTTCTGACTCGGAGGGTTCGCAGCCAGCGCGCTTAAAAGTGAACATAAGGAATTCAGCAGGAGCAGGCCGAAGCCCATCAGGAGCATTCCCTCAAAGGTGTGATAAGTGCCCGAGGCGTACTGGGGATTGACAAAATGCATGATGTAGCCCGTGAGGACGACGCGGGCCACGTTCGCCGTCAGAGCGATGGGCAAGGCCGAGAGGACGACGATCACCTTGTACCAGAGCGGACGCAAGGTCAGATAGGCTACCGCGGCGGTCAGCGCCAAGAAGCCGGTCATCTGGCGCATACCGCTGCAGGCTTCCGCCACAAAGAGCTGCGCGCCGCCGGGGAGTGTCATGCGGTTGCCTTCACGGAGCACGGGAACACCCGTCGCGTTCATCACGGTCGAGGCCACCTGGCTGGCAAGCAACTGCAGGGGCGAGGCGATTCGCGAATACATGGC